>NZ_JBJFHB010000001.1:0-4502 GCF_051893255.1 Lactobacillus sp.
ACCTCGACAAAGCTTGGCACCAAGATGCTTAAAGTTAAAATCAATGCAGCAAATAAGTGGGCCAGCCTTATTAACTTTTTCTCCTTAAGCTTCCTCATCTTTCACATCACCTACATTGCAACCACAAAATATCTATAACAAAATCAACAACACACAATCTATCTTGCATAAGTTTTATCTTCAGCTAAAATGTGACCGCTATAGATACCGATTGATGGATAATATTTCTAAAAGCTTTTTTAAATAGTCATTTTCCACTATGCCTATTTAAAAAAGCTTATTATACCAGTATTTTAACGATTTGTTACACCTTTATCATAAGCTAATTGTATTGATAACTCAAGATAAAATCTAAAAACAGTTATTACTTTTTTAAAATGATTTAGAACTATGATTAATTAAATGATTGCTGTTTAATTATTAAGGCAATTAAATCCAATGATCATGGGCAATAATTAGGTAAACAAAAAGGCTTTCTCTGAAAACAGGGAAAGCCTTTCTTAGATATTTCTTATCAGCAACTCTTAATTATTTATCACTAAAACTTAAGAGCTACTTGTACTTGATGACAATCTTGGTGCCGACCTTTAGCTTGCCGGAAGTTCTTTGACCATACAGCCAGCGCGCATCGCTTAGAGACAAGCGGATGCAGCCGGATGAGTCAGGCTTGGTCCCCAAAACTGTCAGGTGAGCCGTGCTGCCCACGCCGCCATAACCGTAGTGGAAGCCGCCGTATCTTATTCCTGAATTGTAATTATTGATTGGAACAGAGTGAATCAGATAATCGCTGCCATGGTAAGTCATGTAGTATCTTGCCCCAACGCCATCGCTTGACATGAAGGAACCACCATAAGCTGGTAACAAGTGGAAGGTGCCACGTGGAGTATCGCTTTGATACTTGCCATTGGTCATTTCAAAGCGGCCAGCTGAGGAGTACATGGTGTAGATCACCTTTTTACCGCTCATCACGTAAACCCGGTTGCCCAAGATAGACACTCTCAGCCAAACCTTCTTGTAGTTGGCCAGGTTTGGATATGCGCGCTTTTCACTGGACTTGAAGTAGTAGTGACCAGTCTTAGCCCGCATGTCAGCTGGGTCGTAGTATGGAGCGTTAGCAGGCTTGTGGCGGGTGATCTTGTAAGTTACCTTAACCTTTTGGTTCTTGGTCTTGCTGGTCACCGTCTTGGCCTTAATGGTGGTCTTGCTCCGCTTGTAGTTCTTGATCGCTGGAACCTTGTATTTGGCCCACTTGCCCTTGGACCACTTGCCGTAAGTCTTCTTTGACTTAGTGGAAGTCTTGGTCAACTTGCCATCCTTGTAGGTCTTAGTCGTGGTAGTGGTCGTAGTTACCTTTCTTACCAGCTTGGCCTTTTGCTTGATGGTCTTGTTTTTACCAGGACGGTCCAAAACAATCTTTCTGGTCTTAGTCAGGTATTCCTTCTTAGTCGACTTCTTAGTGCGAGTCTTGGTCGTCACCACTGACGTAACCTTAATGGAAACCGGCACTTCGTCAGTTGAGCCATCAGTATAGGTAACGACAATGGTGGCCTTAACCGTGCCAGCCTTGGCCGTTGAAGGAGCCGTCTTAAAGGCGTAACCCTTCACGTTCTTCAGGCTAGTCTTGTTGCTAATGCCATCTGCAGCGTTTAAACTGCTACCCACCTTAACTGACCAGTCAGATTTAGCAACCGGCGTATTTTGGCTGGCGTAGGTGGTCACGACGACATCAACATCAACTTCATCAGTTGACCCGTCAGTGTAGGTCACAACTACCGTAGCTTTCTTAGTGCCGGCAGTTGATACATCTGGCGTGGTCTTCCAGGCGTAGCTTTGGACATTGGTCAAATCAGATGCGTTCTTGATCGCACTTTTGGCATCTGGCGTCGTACCCACCGTAGTCGTGACGCTTTGGCCAGTTGGGTCCTCGCTGTCAGCCTGGGTCTTTTGACTCGTGCTGTCAGTGGTCCCTGTGGTACTAGTGCTGTCAGTTGCAGTCGTATCAGTGCTGGACTTAGTGGTGTCAGTCGTTTGCGTAGCAGTATCAGTATCCGCATAAGTTTGACTAGCCCCGCTCAGCAAGAGCAAGGATACAGCCGCTGCTGACAGGGCCGTAATATACTTTGATTTCTTCATATTTGCCTCCATTACCTGCTTTCACTTTTTAAACTCAGCCGCTTCATTACCTGCGGTAAATGCTCTGAGAGCCTCGTTGGCAAAACCAGGTAGTTATCTTGATAAAGGTCATCTCCGGCTAGAGAGTGGCAGTATACCGCCGCTAGGACGCTGTCCAGCCTTGGACCAAACTGGGCTAAAAAAGCGCCCGTGATCCCGGCCAGCGTATCGCCCATCCCGCCGGTGGCCATGCCCGGATTGCCTGCGGAATTTTGGTAAAGACTGCCAGCCAGATCATACACCCGCGTTCGATGACTTTTCAGTACCAGTATAACATTCTTTACTTTTTCAGAAAATAAATCAGCTAACGCCTTAAGGTTTTCTTGATCGCTTTGATCAGCGATCTTAATGCCGCTGAGCCGCTGCCATTCCATCTGGTGGGGGGTTAAGACAAGCAGACCAGCCTTGATCTTGGAAATTAATTCTGGCTCTTGGGCCAAGAGCGTTAATCCACTGGCATCGATGAGCAGGGTCTGCTTTTCAGTGATAGTTTCCAGAACCTTGCAAAAAATATTTTTGGCTTGCTCATCTGTCCCGAGACCCGGCCCTAAGACAATGACGTCCTTTTTCGCCACTTGGTCTAAAAGACTTGCGTCGTACAGGTCAATGGCCATGGCTTCAGGCAGGCGGGTTCTTAAAGGAATCACGTTGCTGGGATCAGTCGCGACCGTGGTTAAGCCGGCGCCGGCCATCACGGCCCCTTCAGCTGCCATCAGGATGGCGCCGCCATATTGCTTAGACCCGCCAATTAAGAGGATCCGGCCGTAAGTCCCCTTGTGGCTGATGGCTGGCCGGGGTCTGACGACTTTGGCTGCTAGCTCTTCATCAATGATTTTCATCTGTTAGATCTTTTCTGCTTACTTGCCAAACAGGCTCCGCCACAAGCGGACGAAGAAGTTGGCCGTACCGTTGTCCGCCGTAGCGACAGCCGACGTGGTCAGCTTTTTCCCGCTAAGAGATACTAGCTTGCCATTAGAAGTGGAGAAGCCGTAACTAGCAACCTTTTGCCCCTTCTTGATTGGGGAAGAGGCAGAAGTCTTGGTCAAAGCGGTTTGCAGCTTAGCGCCCTTCTTGACCCAAATAGTCGTGGTCTTGCCGATGACAACCTTGCTGGTTTCGCTCTTGCCTTCTGGCACCTTGATGGAACTGGCACCGCTAATGCTGGTCCCCTTCTTCAAGGTGGTTACCGTGTAGTTATTGTAAACATAGTGCATCAGCTTGGCCGTTTGGACAAAGCGGGATGCGTCTTGGGTGTTGGCATGCTTGGCCCCTAAAACGACGGTGATGATCCGGTGACCATTTTTATTCACGGTCCCAGCAAAGCATGCCCCAGCCTTGTCAGTCGTCCCGGTCTTCAAGCCGTCCACTGGCAGGTCAGAGTAGTAGCTGTTTAAGCCCTTCAGCATCCAGTTCCAGTTGGTCATCTGCTGGGTGCTGGAACCAGCCGTAAAGTTCAGCTTGGTAATCGACGTGGTGTTCAAAACTTCTGGGTAGTCGCTGAGCAGCTTTTGGCAAACGGTGGCCATGTCGCTAGCAGACATTTCGTTTTCCACGTTCTTGCCCACGCCCGGATAGCCGGCGCTGCCCAAGTTGCCGTTGGCCAGACCGCAGGCGTTGTAAATCTTAGCGTCCTTGATCCCCCAGCTGGCTAAGAGAGCACGCATCTTTTTGACAAAAGTGACCTGGTCGCCGGAAACGGCCTTGGCCAAGGTCATGGCGGCCCCGTTGGCTGACTCGATCAAGGTTGCCTGGTAGAGCTGCTTGATGGTGTAGTCCTGGGTGCTGTCTAGGCGCACATTAGAATATTCGGTGTTTTGGCTGACCTTGGCAATTGCCTTGGTTGGCTTGACCTTGGTGTCCCAGGATAGCTTCCCTTGCTTGATGGCTTGCAGGGTCAGGTAAACCGTGATCAGCTTGGTCATGGACGCAATAGAGCGCGGAGTATTTGCGTTTTTCGCGTACAAAACTTGGCCGGTACTGGCATCGATGGCAATGGCGGCCTTAACGTCTAAGCTCAAATCTTGACTCTGGTAGCTGGATACAGCAGCTTGTGCCGGCTTGGTAAAGCCTGCTGCACCGGTCAGGAATAGTCCACTTGCTGCCAAAACGAGCAGCAGTTTTTTGAGTTTCTTTAACAAAATAATGCCTCTCTTCAAAAAAATCGTAAAAAACTTTCAATTAGCACTTCCATTTTACCAAATTTTTGGTATTATTAAATATGTGCTTAGGGCACAGGAAAAGAAAAGCCCACTTGGCGGAATTGGCAGACGCGCAGCGTTCAGGTCGCTGTTCTGGCAACAGAGTGAAGGTTCGACTCCTTTAGTGGGCAT
>NZ_JBJFHB010000002.1:0-18948 GCF_051893255.1 Lactobacillus sp.
ACAACAAATATTAGTATACTCGTTTAAATCAATTCGTCAAATCAGCCTTTTTGTCCGGAAATTCAAATGAACACGAGGGAACGTTGTTATAACTGCCTCTCCTTGATAAAGAACAATCGCTAATCGAATTCGCCCCTCCTGCCCAGGCGGCTAAAAGAATATTCGCTTTTTGCCCATTTTTTGCCCGAAAATTCAGCAAAATATTTTTTACTTTTTCCTAAATTCAGTTAAAATAGACATAGTAAAGCATTTTCTATACAACTACTTACTATAGGAGCGATGCCAAATGGTTCAAATGTCACAAATCAACTTTAAGATCCCAACCGATGAAAAAGACAAGGTCGTCGAAATTTTCAACTACTACGGGCTAGACCTGTCAACCGGGATCAAGATGTACTTAAAAGAAGTCGCCCACACCGGGACCATCCCTTTGAAGCTGACGCCGATGCGGACGGTCGCTGACGCCGACTTGTCCCCGCTTGCCCCGGCAGCGACTAATCTTGAAAAAGCCGACGACCCAGACTACTTTGCCGAAGTCTACACCGCCGGTGGGGGCCACAACAACGAAATCACCGATGATTCGCCTGCTGCTTGGGCCTACCTGATCCGGATCAATAGCGAAGATGCTTTTGACGGGAGCGGCGGCGTTCCCGGTGCCTCCAGCAATCAAATGGAAATCACCGCTTTTATGGAAGCTTTAAAAAAGCTCACCGAACTCGGCTATACCGATAAAAAGATCCACTTCCTGCTCAACTCCCAATACGTTATCCAATGCGTGCAAGGCAACTGGGCTCGCCGGTCCAACCTGGACCTTTGGCACGAGATCGACAAGTACCTGGCCAAGTTTACGGAATTCAATCCGACCAAAGACATCAAGTACACCCCAAATCACCAGGGCCTTTACGGCACCGACTACGTAAGACGGCTATACAAGGATTACATGAAACAAATGTAAAAAGAAGGATTCACCTGAATCCTTCTTTTTTTGCGTTTTTTGGCCAAAAAACTAAATCTAGTGCCCTCCCCCATCTGGGCTCTATATATAGCGCTTAACTATGAACATCTAGTTGATTGATGTTTTTCACTTTACCCGAGATGCTTTTGGTGCTATGATGGCTAGCGAAAGGACGGAAAAGCCGTCTGGAGAAATTTGGAAAGGATTTTTACTATGTCTACTCAAGATTTTAGCTACCACATCATCGGCAAAGACGCAGACGATTCCGCACACATGGGCTTTGGCGTTGCTCGCAAGCCAAAAGACGCTATCGACCCGGCCATTGCCAACCAGTACCTGAAGATCAATGACCAAAAGGGCAGCTTCCCTGGCTATGGCGGGTTGCCGGTTTGGTACCAGCCGGCCAACCTGGCGGCTAAAGAACTCTTGAGTCCTGACGCCAAAATCACGGCTGATACCCGAGAAATCCTGCAAAAAGTTGTCCACCAAGAAGAAAATAACGGCTACTACTACATCGACCAATCCACCGTCAACTCCATGATAGTCGGGGTTACCCGGTCCGGCAAGGGGCAAAAAATCATCCTGCCTCTTTTAAGCAACTTGGCCCGGGGCGAAAAAAAGCCGACCGTCATCATTCATGACCCTAAAGGCGAACTCTTGAGAGACAGCGGCAGCTTTTTTAAGGCTAATGGCTATAAAATTTACAACTTCAACCCCAGCGACTCCACTAGCAGCTCCCACTGGAATATTTTTGAAACGGCCTACCAAGCCATCGTTGCGGAAAACAAGGATTCCTTTGATGAGGCTGTAAAAGAAATGGTCGACATCTTTGTTCCAGAAGAAAGCATCGCCAATGAGAAATATTGGAATCTAGCTGCCAGAACTGCTTGCGAAGCCTTATTACGCTACTTCTTAATCACCAGCACCTACCAGACGGTAGAGGACTCTCCTTCTTGTTACCACTTGACTTTAGCCAAAAAGCCTCCCGTATACCGCGACTTCATCGCCTTTGTCACCGACTGCGTCACGCTCAGCAACAACCGGCAACTAGAAGTCGACGAAAAGCTCGAGCTTGCCTGCATGTTGAAACACTACGACGACGCTAGATCACTTAGCACCACTTACGATTATCAAGGCAAGATTGAGCCGATTCTAACCACGCCAGAAGCCTGTCTGCTCCTGTGCCAAGATAATGAGGAAAGTGGTCTTAATCCACGGTCAACTTTTTGGTATCAGCAAATCGCCTCGGCCCAGGAGCTCTGGATGAATACTTTGCCAAGTGCTGATAGAACGCGTTCCTGCATCTTGAGCTGCATGACTGGTCCCATGGGACAGCTGGAGTCAAGTAGCCTCTTTGAAATCACCAGCGATAACGAGATCAACTTCCCAGACCTGTTAAAAGAACCAAGCGTAGTCTACCTGCAAAGCTCGGTTCGGGCGCCGCAATTAAATGGCTTCTTAACCCTCTTTATCAACCGCTTCTACAACTACGTCTTTGACCAAGACCGCCAGACCCAGCAGCCAGGCGACCACCGCCGGGTCCACTTCGTGATTGACGAGCTGCCTTTGCTAAGCAAGATCCCCAACCTCAGCGGCAAACTAGCCAGCGGACTGGGCAGCCAGCTGCTGTTTGACCTGGCCATCCAAGACATCGACCAGCTAAAGAGCCGCTATGACCAAGAAGCCGACAGCATCTTGGCCAACTGCTCAAACCTGATGTTCATCGCTGGAGACGGCGCGACCATCGACTACCTGGTCAAGCGGTCGGCTGGGCTCTTAACCCAAGAAGACCTGACCTACAAGGCTGACAACACGGTCTACCTCTTCCGCTCCCTGGTTCCGCAAAAAATGCTGGGTTACAACCAGGCCAGCCTGCCGATCTGTTGCCAGACGATGCCCTTTTACTTCATGATTGCCAGCACCAAGCCTTTTACCCTGCCGAAAAAGGAGGAAAAAAAGCGCCCAACTTCCCTGGAATACCTGACGGACTATAAGGAAGAGAAGGAAGAGAAAAAGAAAATCACGGTCCGCATCCCCGGCAACCCCGTTGCTGACGACTCGCTCTATGATGTCACATCAGACGATCTGCCATTTTAAAACGTAACAAGCCTGAGTACCTTAGTACTCAGGCTTTTTTGCACTTATTACCCCAGTATTGCCAAATCCCCATATGCAATTTTTTACATAATTTCCTATAATGGACTTATTTCATCTAGTCACGATTATCAAGAAAGGAACTTTTTCAATCATGATCAAAAGCAGATTGCTGAAACAATTAGGCAAGTCTAGCTATTACGTCCTCTGGCAGATCCTGCTCAAGTGGACCGGCCTAATCGGCCAAATCTTCGTCATCTTCGCTGCCGCCCGCATGCTGACCAGCGGCCAGGCAAACTCTTTAATAAAGCTGATCGCCGGGATCGTCATCCAGGTGGTCAGCCTCGTCCTTTACAACCAGGCCAGCTTTTTAGCCAGCGCCCGGGTCAAGGAGGTCCTGCGGGAAAAAATCTATGCCAAGCTCCTGCGCCTGGGCAACCATAACCCGGTCACCCCAGCCGAATTGACCCAGCTGACCAGCGACGGGATCGAGTCCGTTGACTCTTACTTCAGCCGCTACCTCAGCCAGTTCGCCTACGCACTCTTAGCGCCGATCACCCTTTTTGCCATCTTGGTCAAGATTAGCGCGCCGGCCTCCATCACCCTGCTCTGCCTGGTGCCCCTGATCCCGATCGTGATCATGGTCGTTATGGTCATTGCCAAAAAGATCCTGAACCGCTACTTCGCCATCTACTATCATTTAGGCGATACCTTTTTGGAAAAAATGCAGGGCATGACCACCCTTAAGCTCTACCAGGCTGACCAAAAAGCCGAAGACGACCTGGCCCGAGAATCTGAGCACTTCCGCCAGATCACCATGAAAGTCCTAACCATGCAGCTCCTAAGCACCGTGATCATGGACCTAGTGGCTTACGGCGGGGCCAGTGCCGGCATCTTGGTCGCCTTGCGCGAACTAGCCTTAGGCCAAATCAGCAAAGAAGGCACCCTAATCATCATCTTCTTGTCCGCATCTTACTTTTTGCCCATGCGGCAGCTTGGGGCGTATTTCCACATCGGCATGAACGGGATGAAGGCCAGCGACCAGATCTTCGCCTTCTTGGACCTGCCCGAAGGCAAAAAGGGGCAGGAGCACTTGGGACAAGATCTAACCTTATCTGCCAAAAATCTAACTTTTGCCTACCAAGATTCAGGCAGTCCTGCTATTCAAGATTTATCCTTAACTTTGCCCCACCCCGGCTTTTACGCCCTGGCCGGCCGGTCGGGCTCAGGCAAGTCCACCCTGGCCCAGCTGCTGGCTAATCGCTTGCCCAGCAGCCAAGTCAAGCTCGGCGGCATCCCCTTGCCGGAAATTGACCCAAGTGACCTCACCGCCGCCATCACCAGTGTCAGCGAAAGCAGCTATCTCTTTGCCGGCAGCATCCGGGACAACCTGCTGGCTGCCAAAACGGCTAGCGACGACGAGCTGATCGATGTCTTAAGCCGGGTCCAGCTCTGGGACTTTTTGCAAAAAAAAGCCGGACTCGGCACGGTCTTGACGACTAACGCTGCCAACCTGTCAGGCGGGCAAAGGCAGCGCCTAGCCATCGCCCGGGCCTTGTTAAAAGACAGCCAGATCTACATCTTTGACGAGGCCACGTCCAATGTCGACCTGGAAACGGAGGCCGACATCATGGCCATTTTCCAAGAACTGGCCAAGACCAAAACCGTTATCTTGATCACCCACCGCCTGGCCAACGCTGCCTTGTGCGACCGCATCTTTTTCCTGGAAAAGGGGCAAATTACGGAAAGCGGCAGCCAGGAAGAGCTGATCCAAAAGGCCGGCGCCTACGCCCAGCTCTACCAGCAGCAAGCCGCGCTTGAAAGCTACGCCCAGTTAGGAGGCAAAAATGAAAATGAAAAAGACTAAAATCAATCCCCTCTTGCGCCTCTTAAAATTGGTCAAGCCCCTGTGGCCGGCCATGCTGGCCGCTATTTTCCTTGGCACCGCCGGCCACCTGGCCGCCAGCTTCGTCACCATTTCAGCCGTAATGGCTGCCGGAAAGCTTTTTGCCGGGCAAGCCGCTACTAGCCTATTAATCCTGGTCCTCATTTGCGGCCTCGCCCGCGGACCTCTCCACTACGGGGAGCACTACTTCAACCACCTGATCGCCTTTAAATTGCTGGCCCTCCTCCGGGTCAAGCTCTTCCATGCTTTGCGCCGGCTCAGCCCCGCCAAATTGAAAGGAAAAAATAAGGGGGAGCTGCTGGCCCTGATCACCGGCGACATCGAGCTCTTAGAAATCTTTTACGCCCACACCATTTCCCCTGTCGCCATCGCCAGCCTCTACACCCTCTGCATGGTCTGCTTTATCGGCCACTATTCCTGGCTGCTCGCCTTCTGGGCCCTAGCCTTTTACCTGATCGTGGGCCTGGTCATCCCGGCGGTCAACGCCCGCTTGACTAGCCTGCCCGGCCAAGCCATCCGGGAAAAAATTTCCCGCCTCAGCGGCTTTGTCTTAGACTCCATCAAGGGGAGCGAGGAAATCCGGCAATTTGGCCAAGGGCAAAAGCGCCTAGAAAACTTGCAAAAAGCCGATCAGGAATTAACCAAGGCCCAGCAGCGCCTGGCTGCTTTAGGCAACTGGCAGCAAGCCGCCACGACCTTGGCCATCCAGATCGCAAGTGCCAGCATGCTGGTCTTGAGCCTGCTCCTTAGAAAACATGGCATGACCCTGGCCGGCAGTCTAACGGTGACAGCCACCATGATGTCCTCTTTTGGCCCAGTCGTTGCCTTAAGCGCCTTGTCAACCAGCCTGGCTCAAACCGCCGCCAGTGCCCAGCGGGTGCTGGACATCTTAGACGAAGAACCAGTTGTTAGCGAAAACGAGTCTGGGGAAGAACCCACTTTTAGCCAAGCCGACCTCCAAAAAGTCACCTTTACCTACCCCGATGGGGACCAGCCAGTCTTAAAGGATTTTTCACTTCACATCCCCAAGGGAAAAATCATCGGCATCCATGCCCCCAGCGGCAGCGGCAAGTCGACCATCTTGAAACTTCTCGCCCGCTTTTACGATGCCAGTGAAGGACAAGTTTCAATCTCAAATACCGATATCAAGAAAATCAAAACCTCAGCCCTAAGGCAGCTGGAAAGCTATGTCCCCCAAGATACCTGGCTGGCCAGTGAGACGATCGAAGCCAATATCAAGCTGGGCCAAGCAGCCACTAGAGCCGAAGTCATTCAAGCCGCCAAAAAGGCCAGCCTGCACGACTTTATCATGACTTTGCCAGAAGGCTACGACACCAAGCTTGGCGAAGGGCAGCAGCTGTCTGCTGGGCAAAGGCAGCGGCTAGGAATCGCCCGGGCCTTTTTGCATGACGGCGACCTCTTCTTGCTGGACGAGATCACGGCCAACCTGGATGCCTTAAACGAAGGGATCATCCTCAAGGCCTTGAAAGAAGAAAGCCAGGACAAGACCATCGTCATCGTTTCTCACCGCTTGTCCACCCTGGCCATCGCCGACCAAATCATTACTTTGTAAAAAAAACATCAATTAAAGCAAATAAAAACGTCTGGAAATCATCCAGACGTTTTCTTTTTCCTAGCCAATCGAACCTACCATCTGATACTTGATCAGGCGGTTCAATTCAACGGCATATTCCATCGGCAATTCCTTGGTAAAAGGCTCCAAAAAGCCCATGACGATCATTTCGGTCGCCTTGGCTTCCGAGATCCCCCGGCTCATCAGGTAGTAGAGCTGCTCTTCAGAAATCTTGGATACCTTGGCCTCGTGCTCCATAGAGACGTTGCCGTTTAAGACTTCATTGTAGGGGATGGTGTTGCTGGCCGACTGGTCATCCATGATGATCGTGTCGCACTCAACGTGGGCTAAAGAGCCATCGCTGTCCGGGTTAAAGCGGACTTGCCCCCGGTAGTCCACCCGGCCGCCGTCTTTACATAAGGACTTAGACACGATAGAGCTGGTGGTATAAGGGGCATTGTGGACCATCCGGGCGCCAGTGTCGGAGTCGATGCCGCGACCCTTAGTATCGCAGCCGGCAAAGGCAATCGACAGCATGGTGCCCCGCGCTCTTTGCCCATTCAAATAAACGCTCGGGTACTTCATGGTGACTTTGGACCCCAGGTTGCCGTCCACCCATTCCATGGTCGCATTCTCTAGAGCCTGGGCCCGTTTGGTTTCCAGGCTGTAGACATTGTCTGACCAGTTTTGGATGGTAGTGTAGCGGCAATAGGCATCCTTTAAGACGTTGACTTCAACGACCGCGGCGTGCAGGCTGTCGGCTGAATAGTTAGGGGCCGTGCATCCCTCCACGTAGTTGACGCTCCCGCCCTCATCGACGATGATCAGGGTCCGCTCAAACTGGCCGCTGCCCCCGGCATTGATCCGGAAGTAGCTCTGAATCGGGACTTTCGCTTGAACGCCTTTTGGCACGTAAATAAAAGTCCCGCCCGACCAAACGGCCGAGTTTAAGGCCGCCATCTTGTTGTCGTCTGGCTTGACCAGCTTGCCAAAATACTTTTTGACCAAATCTGGCACCACTTGGACGGCGGCGTCGGTCGACATGAACAAGACGCCCTGCCGGGCCAGGTCTTCTTTAATTTTTTCATAGACGACCTCTGACTCATACTGGGCCGATGACCCAGCCAGGTACTGGCGCTCTGCCTGAGGGACGCCCAATTTTTCAAAGGTCTCCTTGATCTGGTCTGGCACCTCGCTCCAGTCGCGTACGGCCTTTTTGGCATCCCGGCGGAAGTAGTTGAGGTGGTCAAAGTCGATCTTGGTCAGATCCGGGCCAAAAGTGGGCAGGGGCAATTTCAGATAGGTCTGATAGGCCTGCAAGCGAAAGTCCAGCATCCAGTCTGGCTCATTTTTCGCTGCGGAAATCTGCCGGACGACCTCTTCGCTCAGGCCCTCGCCGGTCGTATAGATCGGGTCGATGTCGTCTTTAAAGCCGTATTCGTATTCATGGTCCAGGGACCGTAAGGTTTCATCTTTTTCCATTTTATCTGTCACTTGCCTTCTTGCTTCCTTTCAATCGCCTCAGCAACCGCCTGCCAGGGCAGGGCCGCGCACTTGATCCGGGCCGGAAACTGGCTGACGCCGGCCAAGAGGGTGGCGTCGCCTAGTTTCTTTTTATTATCTGCTGCCAAGTCCTGCCCTTCCAGCATTTGGTAAAAAGTCTCCTTCATCTTCATCACGTCGCTCAGCTTTTTCCCTAAGACCTGCTCGGTCATGATGGCACTCGAAGCCTGAAAAATGGTGCAGCCGCTGGCCAGGCAGGCGATGTGGTCGATTTTGGTCGTTTCGCTAACCTTGTCATCCATAAATTTCACCTGCAAGGTCACCTGGTCCCCGCAGCTGTGGTTGACCAGGCGGACTTCCTGGTCAAAAAGTTCCAGTGGCTGCGCGTACTTGGGGTGGGACGCGTAATCCAGCAGGATGGTCCGGTACAGCTGACTTAATTTATCTAAGCCCATGGAAAAACTCCTTTGCCTGCTTAACGCCTGCAATCAAGGCACTGACGTCTTCTTCATTATTGTAAAAAGCCAAGCTGGCCCGCACCGTTCCTGGAACCTGCAAAAAGTCCATCATGGGCTGGGCGCAGTGCTGACCGGCCCGGACGGCTATGCCTTGAGCGTCCAGCGCCGTCGCTAGGTCATGGGGATGGATGCCTTCCAGGTTAAAGGAAACGATCCCGCCGCCTTGCCCATACACCGTCACGCCGGAGATTGCCCGCAAGCCGGCAGCTGCTGCTTTTCCTAGCTCAGCTTCTCTAGCCGCAATCCGGTCCAAGCCAATCTCAGTCAAATAGTCAATAGCCGTGCCTAAAGAAATAGCGCCCGACACATTCTGACTGCCGGCTTCAAACTTGTAGGGCGCTTTTTTATAAGTCGCACTCATTAGGCCCACTTCTTCGATCATTTCCCCGCCAAAAAAGAGGGGACGGGTGGCTTCCAGCAATTTTTTCTTGCCATACAAGACCCCAATTCCAGTTTGACTCAGCATTTTGTGGCCGGAAAAAGCGTAAAAATCGGCATCCAGCTTTTGCACGTTGACAGGCAGATGGCCTGCGGCCTGGGCCCCGTCGATGACGGCAACCCCGCCAGCTTGGTGGACCAGGTTGACTAATTCTGCAACCGGCTGGGCCGTCCCCAAGACATTGGTCACCTGGGCGATGGCTAAGATTTTGGTCTTTTTGCCAATGATTTGCTCTTTTTTTACCCTTTTAATATCTACTTTGCCTGTCAAATCAAGCGGCAAGTAGACCAGCTTGGCACCTGTCATCTTCGCCGCTTCCTGCCAAGGAACCAGGTTGCTGTGGTGGTCGGCAGCCGTCACGGCGATTTCGTCCCCTGGCTGCAACACCTGCAAGCCATAGCCAAAGGCCGCCAGGTTCAGACTAGCAGTCGCCCCGGCTGTAAAGACGATATCGCTCCGGTCAGCTCCGATAAACTTAGCCACCTTCTCCCGGGCCCCTTCATAGAGGTCCGTCGCCCTTTGCGACAGTTCATAGGTCCCCCGGTAGATATTGGCATTGTCTTTTTGGTAAAAAGCTGCTATCGCATCAAGCACCACTTGCGGCTTTTGGCTGGTGGCGGCGTTGTCCAGGTAAACCAAAGGCTGGCCATTCATCGCATTTTTTAAAATGGGAAAATCTTCCCGAATCTCAGTCCAGCTCCTGCCCATCGATTAGCTTCCTTTCTACCATGGCAAAGAGGTCCTGGCGGACCGCCTCGTCTGGAATCTTGGTCAAAACCGGCCCCAAAAAGCTCCGAATAACTAAGCGTTCGGCTACAGGCTTGGCGATCCCTCGGCTCATCAGGTAGTAGAGCTGCTGCTCATCGACCCGGCCAACGCTGGCGGCGTGCCCGGCAAAGACGTCGTTGTCGTCGATCAGCAAGATGGGATTGGCATCGCCGCGCGCCTTTCTTGACAGCATCAAGACCCGGTTCTCCTGCTGGGCATTGGCGCCTTTAGCGCCCTTCATGACGTGGCCGATCCCGTTAAAGACCAGCTTGGACTTTTGCAAAATGACCCCGTGCTGGAGGATGCGGCCGTCAGACTTTTTCCCATAATTGTTGACCACCGTATTGAGGCCCTGGACCTGGTCCCCGATGGTAATGGCAATAACGTTCATCTGGGTCTTGGCTCCTTGCCCGTAAAGATTCGAGTCATAGTCGCCCAAAATCTTCCCGTCGCTCAGCATCCCCATGGCCCAGTCAACTTGGGCATCGCGGCCCACCCAGGCAACTCGCTTGAGGTAAGCCGTAGTCTTAGGCCCCAGCCGGTCAATGCCAGCATATTTGACTTTGGCCCCGGCCAAGGCGCAGACTTCTACGACTAAACTTGCCAGGGACTCTTCATTTCCTTGACTTTCCACCTTTTCCAGATAGGAAAATTCCGAATTTTCGCCAGCCACGATCAAGACGTGCTGGACGTAGTCCTGCTTTTTCTCAGCCTTTTGGCAAAAAGTTACCGCAATGGGCGTAGACAAAACCGTCTTTGGCGGAACGTAGATGAAAAGCCCCTGCTCCATCTGGGCTACATGCTCAGCCACCAGGCGGTTTTCGTCAATGGGAACGGCTTTGCCAAAATACTTTTGAACTAAGTCGCCATATTTTTCCAAAGCCTCATCCCAAGGACAAATGATAATGCCTTTTTCCTTAGCTTCTGGGTTTTCTTGAACCACAAAGTTGGGCTCAGTCTGGATGGGCCGCTTTAAGTCCACCTGCCAGCCGCGGTAATCCACCTTGGCAAAGTCAGGGTAAGGCAGGTGCTCAGCACCAGCTTTGGCTTGTTCCTGCAGGTCCTCAAACCACTCTTTTGCACTCATCTTAAACACCCTCATCCGTCAGTTCAATGTCTAAGCCTAGTTCGTCGCGGAGCTTGGTGTAGCCTTCTTTTTCTAATCGCTTGGCCAAATCCGGCCCGCCTTCTGCCACAACGCGCCCGCCCATCATGACGTGGACCTTGTCGGGGATAACGTAGTCAAGCAGGCGCTGGTAGTGGGTGATCATCAGGGTGCCAAAGTCCGGCCCCCGCAATTCATTGACCCCTTTAGACACCACCTTCAAGGCGTCGATGTCCAGGCCAGAGTCGATTTCGTCCAAGATGGCAAACTTGGGCTTGATCATCATCATCTGCAGGATTTCGTTTCGCTTCTTTTCCCCGCCGGAGAAGCCGTGGTTTAAGTAGCGCTGGGCCATTTCCGGCTTCATGTCCAAGAATGCCATTTTTTCATAAAGCTCTGGCAAAAATTCTCTGACTGAAATGGGGTCATTCTCCGGCCGTCTAGCGTTCAAGGCCCCGCGGATAAATTCGGCATTGGTCACGCCCGGGATTTCCGCCGGGTACTGCATGGCTAAAAAGAGCCCCGCCCGGGCCCGCTCGTCAACCGGCAGACCTAGCAGCTCTTGCCCGTCTAACTTAACACTGCCCTGGGTCACCTTGTAAGCCGGGTTGCCCATAATCGATTCAGACAGAGTCGACTTCCCGGTGCCATTTGGCCCCATGATGGCGTGAATTTCGCCGGTTTTCAGGGTCAGATTGACCCCTTTTAAAATTTCCTTGCCTGCAATCTCCACATGCAAGTCGCTGATTGTCAGTTCTGACATTAAAAGAATCGTCCCTTCTCAAAATCTAGTATCGTCAACTCTTCCATCATACTACAGCTAGTATTTTTATCAGGACAAAGTTGAAAAATTGCAAAAAACTTTTCTTTAAAAAGAGCTAGGATTCTTGCTACAATAGGTCAAAAAGCAAATGGAGGATTTGCAAAAATGGAAAAAATTCAAGTCAAGCCTTTTAGTCAGCTAAGCGGCCGGGAAGTCTTCTGCCTCTCCCGGATCCGGGACGAAGTCTTTGTGGCCGAACAGGGAATCACCGTGCCTGAGCTCGACGACCAAGACCTCACCGCCTACCATGTCTACCTGCTAAACGAGCAAGAAACCGACGCCTTAGCCGCTGCCCGCTTTTTTGAAGATCAGGGCAACTACTATATCGGCCGAGTGGCCGTCCAAAAAGCTGCCCGCCGCCAGGGCCTGGCCAGCCAGCTCCTTTCGGCAATTGAAAGCTACGTCTTAGACCAGCAGCTCACGGGCTCCCTCTACCTTCATGCCCAGGTCAGCGCCAAGCAGCTTTACCTCAAAAATAGCTATGAAGAAGTCGGCCCCGTTTTTGAGGAGGCCGGTATCCCCCACCAGCTCATGCAGAAAAACTTGCACTAAAAAAAGCTGCCCTGGTGGCATTCCAGGACAGCAAAGCGATTCTTTGTTAGTAAAGAAAGTTATTTAGAGGAGTAAAGTAAAAATATTTAGGAAAAAATCAACTATTCGCGTTATTAGTTGAAAATAATTTCTTGTGCGTCATCACCTGCCTTAACTGGCTTAGGATCAACATCCTTGACTTCTTTCAAGAGGTCCATGTTGGTGTAAACCACCATGACCGTGTCGTCTAAGCCGCTATCCGTAATCTTCTTTAAGTCCATGTCGGCTAATTTTTGCCCGGCCTTGACGCTGTCGCCTTGGGCAACCTGAACGTCAAAGGGCTCGCCCTTCAGTTCCACCGTGTCCAGGCCCAAGTGGATCAAGACTTCCAGCCCTTCTGGGGTCTTGACGCCAATGGCGTGCTTGGTTGGGAACAAGGTTGAAATCGTGCCGGAAATTGGCGATACGACTTCACCTTCGCTTGGCTTGACAGCAAAGCCGTCGCCCAGCATCTTTTGGGAGAAGACATCGTCATTGACTTCAGCTAAGGGAATCAAGTCCCCGGTTACTGGCGACACGACCTTGGTGCCTTCACTCTTTTTAGCTTTTTTGAAAAAATTAAACATCGATTTCAACCTTTCACTGCTTTAATGGCAAAAAGCACATAGAAAGCAAAACATACAACAAATAGTCCGGCGATCAGGTAGGTCAAAGACAGCAGCTGACTTGGCTGCACCTTGCTGTCTTCTGGCAAGTCTCTGCCCTGTCTCAAGCCAAAGATGGCAAAGAAGAGGCAGACCCAATTGCCCACGATCAGCTGCGTCCACAGCTGCATCTTCATAAATTTGGAGAACTGCTTGCGGCTGGCTAAAAGCGCCCCGCCGTCAATCCAGCACATGTAGCCGAGCAAGAAGTCGCCGGCAGCCACGATCAAGGAGACCGTCAGTGACGGACTGGCCGCCACGTAGTCGGTAATCATCTTTCTAGCTGCGCTGGCTCTTAGCTGAATCAAGAGGATGTACAAAAGCGGCGCAAAGAAGAGGATTGCCGTATAGATTCTCATGATTCTCTTGGGAGTCAGCCGTGCTGACTTAGCAAAACGATCGATCCACATAGTTTTTTCCTGCATTATAGAGCCTCTCTTTCAAGCCATTCACAATAGCCATTGATTAACATGTCAATCAAGACATAGGCGGGACTGAAGCCCCACTTCTTGTAGTCTGCCTTTTCGCTATACAGGCTGGGCTGGAAGTAGAGGCTGAAGTCTGACAAGCTGGACAAGCGACTTTCCTTGATGGTCGTCAGCGACGTAATCGTCAATTTATCGTTGACTAAGCGCAGCTGCTCTAATTGATTGCAAAGCTCTTCGTTTTCACCAGAATAAGAGATGACAAAGAGCTGGTCGTGGTCTTTAACCCAGTTGTGGAAGACCTGGAGCTCGCTAATTGCCGATGGCATAATCGTTGACGGCTTGCCCGCGTCTACCAGGAGCTGGCTAGACAAGTAATTGGCAATAGACGTCTGCTGCCAGCCAGTTGTATAGATGTAGACGTTGTCAGTTTCGTGCAGCTGTTGATAAAAGCGATCAAAATCGAGCGTTCTAAAGTAGCTCAGTTCAGCGCGCAGGTTCTTGACTAAGCGCTCAGTGAAACTTTCCTGCTGCTTGACCATGTGCTGCTCTCCTTTGGAATAAGCGGCCAGTTCAAATTTGAGCTCGCTATAGCCGCTTAAGCCGATTTTCTTGCAAAGGCGAAAAATTGCTGATTCGGAAGCGTAGAGCCTGCTGGCCAATTTCGCCAGGCTCAGCTCGCTGCACTCAGCAGCATGATTGAGCAAGTAATTTAGAATTTTCTTGTCAGAATCATTGAGATTGCTTGAATGATCAACAATTTTTGCCTTTAAGCCAGCCATAAAAATCCTCCCTGGTAACCAATGCATTCGTTTTCATTCAATTAACAGAATAACACTTTTATGGATTGACTTGCATCATTTAAGCTTTTTTGTTAAAAAGCTGTTACATAATTTCTTTCATTTTTTCAACGACGCGTTCAGCTTCCAGACCAACCACGATGTCGATCTCACCATCGTCTCGTCTTTCAACGGCGCTAGCCCCGAATTGCTTGAACTGCGCGTCTTCGCCGACCTTCTTGGTGTCAAAGACATGGACTCTGACCCGGGTTGAGCAAGAGGTCAATTCCTTAATGTTGCTCTTGCCGCCTAAGAGGTCTAAGTAGCCAGTTGCCTTTTCTTCATCTGGGTCGGCCTCAGTCTTGGCAACGCTGTTACCGCTATCAGCGATAATGCTTTCAATTCTTTCCAAAACTTGGGCAACATCCAAACCAACGATAACTTGAATGGCTTGACCGTGACGGACAACGCCGACTGCTTGGTTCTTTCTGAAGGCTGCGTCAGCCCCGACCTTGTCTGGATCCTTAACCGTGATCCGCAGACGAGTTGCGCAGGAAGTGATTTCTGAAATGTTTTCAGGACCACCCAGTAAAGTGGTGTAGGCCGTAGCTCTAGCAATGTATGGGTCGCTGGAGTTTTCGCCAGCTGCTTGGGCAGCTTGTTCAGCGGCCTTAGCTTCCTTGTATTGTTTCTTGTTCATGAGCTTAACTTCTTGGTCATCAGCTTCCCGGCCTGGGGTGATGTAGTTAAACTTCACGATCATGAAGCGGAAGACGAAGTAGATAATTGCCGCGTAGATCAAGCCGATGATGAACTGAGCAACGTAAGCGTGCCAGTGGTTGGCCCAAAGCGGCAGCCAGTTCATGGAGGCAATCCCGATCGCCCCGTCAGTCATTTGACCAGAGACGCCGAAGATGTACATGGTCGTGTTCATGGTTGCGGCCAGGACTGAGTAGACAATCCACAAAACTGGCGCAGCAAAGAGGTAAGTAAAGTCAACAGGTTCGGTAATCCCGGCTAAGAATGAAGTCAAAGCAGCTGGCAAGAGCAAGGCTGAAGTCTGCTTCTTCTTGTTCTTCTTAGCAGTGTGGTAAAAGGCCAAGCAGATGGCTGGTACCAGGAAGACTTTTTCATTCCCGTAAAGCATGAAGCCCATGTTTGGTGCCAAGACCTTCAAGGACTTGGTGCTTGCAGCAAATTCAGACAGGTGCTTGAGCCACCATGGCTGCAAACCGCCAGCGACAACGGCTGGACCGTATTGGAATGGGATGTAAACCAGGTGGTGCAGGCCAGTTGGGATGAGGACCCGGTTCAAGAAGTTGAAGATCCAGATCCCGATCAAGCCACTAGAAGCCATGAATTCTTGCAAAGCAGTGATGCCCAGTTGGACCTTTGGCCAAACCAAGCAGGTCAAGAAGGCCATTGGGAACATGGCCACAAAGCCTAAGATGACAACGAAGGCTGAGCCTTGGAAGGTCCCCAAGAAGTCAGGCAATTTCTTGTCAAAGTAGCGGTTGTGCAACCAAACCACGATCCCAGCGATGATCAAAGAGCCAACGATACTGGTGTCCAGGGTCTTGATCCCGCCAATCATGGTCAAGCCTTGGTTGGTGGAGTTGGCCACGATTTGGGTGTTGGCAAAGTCCTTAATCCCAAAGAACTTGCCCCAGTGGGTTAAAAAGCCACCAATAAAGTAGTTGTAGGTCCAGTAGGTAACGATGGATTCCATCGCTGCCCGCCCTTGAGCCTTTTTGGCTAGACCGATTGGCAAGCCGACCACAAAGAGGATGTCGACTTGGTTGAAGACGGTCCAGCCACCTTGCTGGATGGTGTCCCACAGGCCGTACCAGAAGGTGTTGGGGTTAGCCAGCGAGCCAAAGATTAACGAGTTGTTCAAAAGGCTCGTGGTGGCAACCACGATACCTGCAAATGAGAAAAGCAGGACAGGTACGAACATCGCTGCCCCGAATTTCTGCAGTTTCTGCATCATAAGCTTTTCCTCCCTTTAAAAAGCTTCTCGAGTGAGTTCTTTTTTCTATTTTCTATCGATTCTTTTTTATTTCATTCAGCCTATTTGAGGTCAGGCCAATATGGCTTGTTGACGACCATCATGTCGTCCAAGACCTTCTTGGCGACTGTAGCATCTGGCACCGTCTTGTTTAAGGCAAAGGCCTGCAGCATCTTGATGTAGGACTTTTGCTCATAAGCATCAACGACCAATTTTTCACAGGTGACTTGTTCCATCATCAAACCCAGTTGGAAGCGGCCGGCTTCACCCACGCAGATTGGCTGCACGCCGTCGGCCCCAAAGAGGCATGGAACTTCGACGATGGCATCGTCTGGGAAGTTGCAGATGGCACCATTGTTTGGAATGTTGGCTAGGTACTTCTCATGGGTGTTGAAGGCAATAGCGTGGCAGATGTCGATGATGTAGTTGGAGTGAACAGCGCTTTCCCAAAGGTTGCCCTTGGCCGTTCCTTCCTTGACGATCCGGGCACATTCGCCAAAAACAATCTTTTGCCGGTATTCCAGGATTTCATCGGTTCTGGTGTAGTGCGGGTTGGCATTTTTCACTTCGTATTGTGGGAAGTAGTAGTACTGCATGTAGTTGTTTGGCAAGGTGGTTGGGTCTAAGGCATAGCAGTCCTTAACCTTCTTGAAGGTTGCAACCCAGCTGGCTTCGGTATCCTTGTCAAAGTCCCCGCCAACATAGTAGCCGTTCTTCTTGGTGTATTCCTTCAGCATTGGCATCAGGTCTTCACCGGTCTTCTTGTTGGTAACGCTCTTCCACCAGCCAAAGTGGTTTAAGCCGTAGTAGGTGAAGTCCAGGTCCTTGAAGCTCTTTAAACCGGCAATGGCCGCCATCCGACCCATGTCATCGATTGGCATGTCGCAGATGTTGACGATCTTGGCATGTGGACGGAAGCGCCGGCAGGCTTCAGAAACGATGGCAATCGTGTTGGAATAGTTGACCATCCAAGCATTTGGAGAGTACTTTTCCATAAAGTCGATAATTTCAATGATTGCAGGGATGGACCGCAGGCCGTAAGCCATGCCTCCGGGACCGGTCGTTTCTTGACCGTTGACGCCGTATTTAAGTGGAATCTTTTCATCCTGGCTGCGCATCTCATACTTGCCCACCCGGATGGAGCCTAAGACGAAGTCCACGTCGGTAAAGGCTTCTTCTGGGTCAGTGGTGTACTCAAATTCAACGCCTGGCGCCTTTTCCTTAACGATAATGGCGCAGGCATCCCCGATCTTCTTTTGTCTTTCGGCGTCAATGTCGTACAGCTTCAGTTTTCTCAAGGGAAGCTTGTCTTGGTTGGCGCAAAGGCTGATTACGAAGCCTGGGGTGAAGGTGCTGCCGCCGCCCGCAATAACAACTGAAAATTTCTTATCTGACATAACTCAATTGCTCCTTACAAAAGAATTGTTTTATCACATTTTCGTGAGCTAGCTTACATTGTTTATTATGTCACGATTTCAGAAAATATGAAGCGGTTACACAAACTGAGGACTTTATTTCAGAGTTAAGAAATGTATTTCACTTTGGCGAAAAATATTTCAGCGAAGATATTAAAAAAGCTGTTCCAATCACGGAACAGCTTTGATTTTCATTATCTAATTTTATTTAGTGGCTTTAAAGGTTGAGACCGTTTGGCAAAGCCAAGGCAATGGCGAAAGCTACTAAAAGCACGCCGATAATGCCGAACGTCCACTTTTGCCCCTTGGACAAATCTTTTTTAAAAGCCAAGATAACCAAGGCTAAGCCAACAATCCCTGATACTAGCATTAACAAAAAGCCCATTTGTTTTATTCCTCCGTTTGGTAAACGCGGCCTTCTTTCAGCCGTAAAATTTGTTCATGTTCTTTGGCTACGCGCATATCGTGCGTAACCGTTAAAATCGTTTTACCTTCTTGGTGCAAGTCATGCAAGAGGTCAACGATAATCTTAGCATTTTCTTCATCTAAAGACCCAGTCGGCTCATCAGCCAAGATCAACTGGGGATCATTGATTAAGGCCCGAATTGCAGTTACCCGCTGCTTTTGCCCGCCAGACAGGGTATTAGGCCGCATGTCCAATAAATCACTGACGCCCAATTTTTCTGCTAGACGGTTTAGGCGATCCAGATAGTAATCCTTGCTCTGCCTTTTTTCTTTAGCCAAATAGACTACTGGCAGCAAGATATTGTCCTTAACCGACATCTTCTGAATCAGCAAGGGTTCTTGCAAGATAAAACCAATCTGCTGATTACGAACCTGGGCCATTTGAGCCTGACTGAGCCGACTCACCTGCTGGCCAGCTACTTCCACATCGCCTTGATAGTCGGTATCCAGCAAGCCAATCACGTTTAGTAAAGTCGTCTTCCCTTCACCGGATGCCCCGATTAAGGCGGTCATTGAGCCAGCTTCAAGTTCTAAGTTCAACCCAGAAAAGACTTTCCGCCCTTGCTTGAACTTCTTTTCAAGATTAACAATTTTTACTGCATCCATTATTCCTCCCCCATTCTAAAGGCCAATGACTGCTTGTTGAAGCGGCTGGTAACCAAAATAACCGCAAAAACCGTGATCACCAGCATCAAGGCAAAGATGCTGACTAAGCTAGTGGCTTCAGCCTTAGGCAAAAGGCCACTCAGGACAATCTGGGAACTGCTGCCCACTGCACTTTGCGCCAGAGTCTTGGTGTAAGTTACCGCATAAATGGCGACCGGGATTACGGCCACTAGGCTGATTAAAACCTGGTAGATTATTGCTGCGATTAACATGTTTTTAGGAAGCAAACCCAAAGAGATTCTCAGGGCAATCTCGCTTTGCTCTTCTTTTA
>NZ_JBJFHB010000003.1:0-10868 GCF_051893255.1 Lactobacillus sp.
CAAATCATCACTTCGGCTGACATCATTTTGGGCAAATCATCACCTCGGCTGACATTGTTTTGCGCAGCCGTCCCCCAATCTATGTCAACCAAATTGATTTTTTCTAAAATTCGCCCCCGATCTATGTCAACCAATCTGATTTTTTCTAAAATTCGCCCCCGTTTTATATCAACCCACCTGATTTTTTCTAAAAATTGCCCCCGAAGTATGTCAACCGGACCACTTTTTCCTAAAATCTGCCCCCGTTTTATATCAACCGACCTGATTTTTTCTAAAAATTGCCCCCGTTTTATATCAACCGACCCAATTTTTTCTAAAAATTGCCCCCAATCTATGTCAACCCAAACCGGTTGAGTTAACTCGGGGGCAATTTCAGCACTGGTTGACATACTTTGGGGGCAAAAACACAAGATTCCAGCACCGGTTGACATACTTTGGGGGCGAAAAATCGAAATTCCGACGCTGGTTGACATACTTCGGGGGCAAAAAAGCAACTTTCCAGCGCTGGTTGACATACTTTGGGGGCAAAAATACGAAATTCCAGCGCCGGTTGACATACTTCGGGGGCAAAAAAGCAACTTTTCAGCGCTGGTTGACATACTTTGGGGCAAAAAATCGAAATTTCAGCGCCGGTTGATATACTTCGGGGGCAAAAAAGCGAAATTTCAGCGCTGGTTGACATACTTCGGGGGCATCCCGCCACCTCAGACCACCGCCCCCACACGCAGCGCACCCTGCCACACACACCAAAAACAAAAGAGGCGCAGCCCCCAAGGGGGCCGCGCCTCGTACCTAACACGCTAATAATCTAATCCAACCTTCTCGACGCGCTCGTCGTTGTATACGTAAACCGCGCCAAGCCGCTTCTTGTTGACCCAGCGGTCGATCGGCTTACCGGCAAAGAAGCAGCGCTTGCACTCAATCTCCGCATCAACTGAGTTCTTGGTAAAGGTCGTCACGCCCGCTACCGACGTTTCCACCGGGTAGCCGGTCCGCGGGTCGATCAAGTGGTGGTACTTGTGCCCATCCACTTCCAAGAAGCGTTCGTAAGTCCCGCTCGTCACCACGGAGCATTCCGGCACCATCACCGCCGTGATGTTTTCGCCCCGCACCTTGATCGGATCCTGGACGCCGACGGTCCACATCCCGTTAGCCCGCTTAGGACAAGGGTTGACGAACAAAACGTTGCCGCCCAGGTTGATGATCCCGGCTTCGACGCCGTAGGCCCGCCACAAGTCGCGCAGGCGGTCCGCCGTCCAGCCCTTGGCGATCCCGCCCAGGTCCAGCTCCATGCCTTCTTTTCTTAAAAAGACGGTATGGTCATCGTCGTTTAAGTCCACCTGCCAAGGGTCGATCAGCTCCATTTTTTCCTGGATCTCGCTATCGCTTGGCACGTGCGCCCCCTTAAAGCCGATGGACCAGAGCTTGACGACCGGGCCGATCAAGGCGTTGAAGCCAAAATTCTCCCGGCTGGTCTGGACCGCCAGCTTGATCAGGCCGTAAACGGCGCTGGACACCTGCACTGGTTCCTTGCCGGCCGCGTCGTTGACCCGAGTGACTTCGGACAAGCCGTACTTGGGGTCGTCAGGCTTGCGGTTAACCGTCAAGATGTCTTCAAAGTGGTCGATCAGGTCGCAGCTTTTTTGCAAAATGCCCTCAGGGTCTTCGCGGGCCCCGAAGATCTGCAGGCTGATGTGGGTCCCCATCGCTTCGTGGGTCGCCGTCACCTGATCGGTTGAAATGTATTTAATAATTCCCATAGCTAAATTCCCTTATTTTTCCAGATACTTTTCCTGCAACTTGTGCCGCAAGTCTGGCGTGACGCCGATTTCTTCAGCCAAAAAGCGTTCCATACCGCCATAATTTTGCTCAATCGCCACCAAGGCGCTGTCCAGGTACTCGTTGTTGACCGTGCCCAGAGACCGCAAGTTAGCCCGCTGAATCAGGCTTTCGCCATTGGCGCGCGCCTCTTCGTCCCGCTTTTTCCGGTAATCGTTTAAGGCCGGGCCAGACGCCAAGTAGTCCTGCCGGATGGTCTCATCGTCCACGCCCAGCAGGTAGAGCAAGAGCACCGCCGTCATCCCCGTCCGGTCCTTGCCTTCTGAGCAGTGAAAAATCGTTCCGCCCTCGGTTTCGGCCAAAAAGGTCAGGATCCGGTGAAAAGCCTTCTGCGAATGCTCCGCCGTCACCATCCGCTGGTAGGTGCCCAGCATGTGCTTAAAGCCGGCCAAAGGATCCGCCTTATAGAGCTCAGCCAGTTCCCTTAAGCTGGCCCCCGCCTTGGTCCGGTCGCGGCTAGAGACCGGGATGTGGAGGTCCTTGATTCCGGCAATTTCTACGTCTGGCCGGTTCAAGCATTCAGTGGGAGACCGCAGGTCGATGATGGTCTTTACCCCATAGCGCTGCAAAAAAGCCGCATCTTCAGGCGTAATGCAGGAAACCGTCCCGGTCCGCAGGAGCAGGCCGTCTTTGATCTTGCGGCTGTCCGCGCCGACATAGCCGCCCAGATCGCGGGGATTGCGCACTGATTTTAAGGGTAAAAACTTCGCGTCCATCTGTCTCTTCCTTCAGCTTTTAATCGTTGTCATTTTTATAAAAAAATAAGGCGGAATAGTCAAGTCATCCGCCTTATCTTCAGCTTTACTTGTGAGCTTGCTTTACAAAGTCAAAGAAGTTGTTCATCACCTTGTCCAATTGGGCCAAGGAAGCTGCGTCGACTAATTCGCCGCTTTCTTTGTTGAAGGTGGTGTAAGCCCGGCCAATCAACAATTCGTTGCCTGGCAAAACGTTAGCCGTCATGTCTGGAGAAAGCAAGATTTCGCGGGCATCTTCTTGGGCTCTAGAAGCACCTTGACCGCCAAGGGAAACCCCAACGACGCAAGTTGGCTTCATAGCCATTACGTTGGCGCCGGCGTGGCTGCCCAGCCATTCCAAGGCACTCTTCAAAGCTGCTGGAATTGCGTGGTCGTATTCAGGAGTGGAAACGATCACCCCGTCAGCGGCCGCAATCTTGTCTCTAAAGGCAGCTACGCGTTCGTCAGCTTGCCCTTCCTTGTAAAAAGCTGGCAAGTCAGCGATTTCCAGCACTTCGATGTCAGCTTGATCAGCGTACTTTTTGGCAATAAATTGGCACAAAAAGCGGTTAAAAGAAAAGTCAGCGTTCGTTCCTACAAGAGCTACTAATTTCATGTTCATTCCCCCTACTTCGTTACTTGTGCGTACCAAGCATCAACTTCGTCAAAGAAGTGGTCCAAGAACTTAACCGTGCCTTCGACCTTCAAGTCGCCGTTTTCGTCAAAATCGCTTGGAGCGCCGCCCATCATGAATTCATCATCGTTGAACACGATTGGGTGCAAGCCTGGGGAGGCCAGGATCGTCTTTAACTTGGTTTGAGACCGCGCTGCCCCTTGCGCCAGTGGTGAAGTAGATACGATTACGACTGGCTTGCCGTTGAAGGGGTGGGTGTTGGTTGACAGCCATTCCAAGGCGCTCTTCAAGGCGCTGGAAACTGAGTGCTGCTGTTCAGGGCTGGCGATCAAAACCAGGTCAGCTGCTTCAACTTGGTCGTTGAGCTTGGCAACTGGCTCTGGGTCTTCTTCGCCTTCCTTGAACATTGGCAAGCCCTTCACGCTTGCGTATTCAAAGTCATACTTACTTGCAAAGTGCTTTGCAATATACTTTAACAACATACCATTGTAGGATTTATCGGCATTAGAACCATTAAGAGCTAAAACCTTCATAAAAACCACCTTTCAAAAATTACATTACTACCCTTATTATACCGGATTCATAAAGGATTGAGCATGGTTTTTGTGAAAAAATTACAAACAATGACAAGGCTTACTTACCCTCAGGCATCACGGTCCGCAATTGCCGGTCGATCACCTCAACAAACTGGTCTGAATCGTAGTCAATCAAGCCATCGACCAGCATGACCGCTAGGCCGTTGGTGATGATCCAGTTGAGGGCAATCACCTTGGCCTCCTCTTCTTTAGTGAAGGGCTGGTCAAACTGCTCGTGCAGCTTGTCTTTGACCGAATCGATCAGGGTATTCCGGATCAGGTCATCGCCAAATTCCCCGTTAACGAAAATCGTGGAAAAAAGACTCCGGTGCTCATGGGCGAACTTCAAATAAGCCAGGTCCACATCGTAAAGGGGCTTGCCAATGAAGGTCTTTTGCAGGATCTGGCTGCGCAGATCGTTAAGGACCCTTTCCAGAACTTCTTTTCTGAGGCCCTTCATATTTTTAAATTCCAGGTAAATCGGCTGCGTGGAAAAGTGGCCGATCTCGGCAATGCTCCTTGCCGTTAGGTTTTCAATGCCTTCTTTTAAGGCGATTTTATAGGCAATATCTAAAATTTTCTCTCTGTCAATTTCTTTTTTTCTAGCCATCACTGCGCTAACCACCTTACAATCTCTAGACTTTTATACAAATACATTCCTAAATATAAGAGTAAATTTATTCACCAACATTACCCGATAATAATAATTTGAAGCAGTGAAGGCTATAAAAAACCCTTATCATCCTACCTACTATCTTAACACAAACCTGCGCCGCAAACAGGTTTTTAGCCAAAAACTTCTACTATCTTATTGATTCCAGATTGGCGGGAAATAAGGTAGAATCAACTTATGAATATAGATTTAGGAGATAGAGAAATGACAACACTTGGACGATCATCTTGTACTTCAATCTTAATCGGGAAAAAGGCCACCATTGACGGCAGCGTGATTATCGGCAGAAATGAAGACTCCCGCACCGCCTGGCCCAAGCACCTGGCCTTCCACCAAAGAGTAGAAACAGAAGGCAATGTCTTTAAATCTCACGGCAACAAGTTCAGCCTGGACTTGCCAAAGACCGCCTACGCTTATTCTTCTACGCCGGAATGGACCAAGAAGTACGGCGTTTTTGAAGAAGACGGGATCAACGAATACCGCGTGGCCATGAGCGCAACCGAAAGTGCCTACGCTAACGAGCGGATCTTGGCCATCGATCCTTTTGAAACGGAAACCGGGATCCTGGAAGAAGCCATGGTTACGGTCGTTTTACCTTACGTGAAGACGGCCCAAGAAGGGGTTAAGCTTTTAGGCAAAATCGTTGAGGAAAAAGGGGCCGCTGAAGCCAACGGTATCCTGTTTGGCGATGAAGACGAAGCCTGGTACATGGAAATCGGGTCTGGCCACCACTGGGTCGCTCGCCGCATCCCTGACGACTCTTACACGGTCGTCGCTAACCAATTGTCCATCCAGGAAATCGACTTTAATGACTCAGCCAACTTCCTCTATTCTCAAGGCCTTGAAGCCTTCGTTTACGACCACCGCCTCTGGCCAAAAGACGCGCCTTTTATCTGGCGGGACATTTTTGGCACGAGAAGCGAAAGCGACCTCCACTACAACACCCCGCGGGTCTGGTACGGGCAAAAGCTGCTGACCCCATCCGTTGACCAGGAGCCGCAATCCTTTGACCTGCCATTTTTGCAAAAAGCAGATCGGCCGCTCACGGTGCAAGACGCGCAAACCGTCTTGGCCAGCCACTACTCTGACACCGACTACGACCTAACCAACCCAAAGAACGCTGGGCAGGCTACTTTCCGGCCAATCGGCGTGGCCACGACACAAGAATCCCACCTCTTGCAGGTTTGCGGCGAAGACCTCTACCACTGGCTGGCCATGGGGGTTACGGCCCAAAGCGTCTACATCCCCTTCTTCCCGCAAGGCAGCAAGACGCCTTATATGTGGGGCAACGGCAAGGTTGACTACAGCCCAAACTCCGCCTACTGGATTTTCAAGCTGGCCGGCGTCCTAGTCGACCGGGACTGGAACAAGTACGGTAAAGACCTGAGCACGACTCAAACTGAAGCCAAGGAAAAGGTCACCCGCCTGCGCTATGAATACGATCAAAAGCTGCACGGCTTGACCGATCCAGCTGAAATCACAGCCCTGGCTGACGAAGCCAATGCCAAAATGGCTAAGACGGTAACCGACATCTACAACAAGCTGATCAGCACCTTGATCACCAAGCAGACTGGTGATTCCCCGCTCAGCTTCCAGATGGATCCTAACTTGTAAAAAAGATTTTTACCAATACAAAAAGTCCAAAGCGGCTCGTGCCGCTTTGGACTTTTCTATTTATCTCTAATTTAATTATTGTAGCTGATCGTCTGAACCGCCCCTTTGGCATTGATCTGCCTGAAGAAAGTCGGAGAAGACAGCCCCTTCAAAATAAAGTCGTTGGTGTAGGTCACGACCACCGTGTCATCATAGCCCAGTTTTTCGAGCAAGTGCCGGTTCATGGTCGCCAGGAGCTGCCCTCTTTTCACCTCTTGCCCGGACTCAACCAAGATATCGCAGCCGCTCCCGGCCAGTTCGATCGTGTTCAGGCCCAGGTGGATCAAGAGGTCCAGCCCTTCCTTGGTCCGGATGCCGATCTCGTGGTTGGTCGGGAAAATTGAGGTAACCACCCCGTCTAGCGGTGCGTAGATCAAGTCGCTCTCAGGCTTGACCGCAAAGCCCTCGCCTAAGCCCCTGCTGGCAAAAATCTCATCTTGAACGTCTTCTAGAGGAAAAAGTTTTCCCGCAACCGGAGCTAGAACCCTGGTTAGTTTCGGTCTTTTTGCTAAAAAATCAATCAATCTCGTAATTCTAATCATCTGTGTCGTCCTTAGTTGTAAGCCCTCCTTCGTAATGTAAGCGCCATCACTAAGGACTATTTTACCATTGCTATGGTAAAAATACAAAAATATTTGCTAGGACTTATTATTTATGGTGCTTTCAAAGGTCAATTCGCCGTCAAAAGCTTCTAAGTAATCAACGTCAGTCAAGTTAACTTGGCTCGCAAAAGTATCATACTTATGAGATGGGTATTGCGCTAAAGTTAGCGCATCTCCTTCTTTATCTTTCAAAAGGCCGAAGTTAGGCTCATCCCAAGCATCTTTAGCGAAAGACACAACTTGTCCTGTAGCTAAGCGCCAAAAATCAGCTACTTGCGTAATTTGCTTAGCCTTATCACAAATTTCGAAAGGATCAGCTAAGCTTTTTTCCAGCAGCTGCCGGTGACAGCGGGTGATATCTTGGAGGTAGGCTGATTGATCAACCACTTCATCAATAGCCTTCTTGTTAACTAGCATCAAGGAGTCGTCGCGTCCGACTTCGTCAATGGTCAAATATAGGCTGTAATTGTCATCTTCACACAAAAGTTGACCAACCGCAAAGGAATCATCCGCTTTGAAATGAACTTCGTGGAAACCATCGGCTACTTGACTGTTAGCTTCTTTCAGCTTCGGATCATCCATGATCCATTCGCCAGAAAAGGCAGCTAAACGCCGAATCTGGCTAAATTTGACCTCCCCAGTAAAGTTCTGATATTTGACAGTTGGATAGGCTGTAAAGCTAAACTTCCCGTCAGAAATTTCTTTAAGGTAGCCCCATTGTTGATAGTCGTTGCCTACCAGGCCGAAATATACGACCTGGCCTGGCAGCATTGATAAGAAGCTTTCAACTGCTTGGTCTGGCTTAAGTTGTCTAACTTTCGCGCTTAAATCAAACGGATCAGCCAAGCCCTTTTGGTTCAGCAGTTCCCGGCGGCGCGAGACCTCAGTCAAATATTCTGACTGATCAACCAGTTGCTTAACTTCTGATTTTCTGATCAGCAGCAACGAATCATTCCGGCCCAATTCATCCAGGGTCAGATATAGATGAAAGTCGCCTTCTTCAAAGAGCAACTGTCCTACTTCAAAGCTTCCATTTGCTGCACCTGTGTAAATTTCTGATATTTTTTCCATCCCGATCAGCTCCATTTATCACTACAACTATTTATTTTTCAATTCTAGTCAAAATTATACCCCTTTTTCTTTTGACTATTTTCAAGAATTCAAATTCGGTCGATTTTCTGCGGATTTGGTCAAAAAAGGCCCCGCGCCTTGCGCGGAGCCTTCAGATTACTTATTTTCTTTGCGTCAGCTGCCCATCCATCATATCGTAGATGTGGTCAGCGTATTTTTCCAGTCGAGGGTCATGGGTGACCAGGATAATCGCCTTTTGCCGGTCCTTGGCAAGCTTTTTAAAAAGCTGACCAACTTCTTCCACCCGGGCGCTGTCCAGCGATGCTGTTGGCTCATCGGCCAGCAGGATTTCCGGGTTAGCGTACATGGCACGGGCAATCGCTGCTCGCTGCTTTTGCCCACCGGACAGTTCGCCAGGGTACTTGGTGACTAGCCCGCTGATGCCCAGGTCTTCTAGCAATCCTTTCAGATCTGCTTGACTGAGATTGCCGGACTTTTTCACCCGGTCCAAAAGCTGGAACTGCTCCTGCACCGTCAAATACGGCACCAGGTTGTAGGCCTGGAGGACAAAGCCCAATTTGTTCAGGCGCAGGCGGCTGCGGTCTTTTTCCTTTAACTGGGTAATGTCTTGCCCGTCGATCTTGACCGTACCGCTGGTCGCCGACTGCAGCGCCCCGATAATGGTGAGCAGAGTACTCTTCCCCGCCCCACTTGGCCCCATCAAAAGGACCACTTCGCCTAAGTTGGCTTCAAAGTTCACGCCCTTTAAGGCCACGGTTGCGGCGTCGCCTTTGCCGTAGACTTTTTTCACGTCTTTAATTTCAACTGCTGTCATCGTTTAGCCCCCAATCGCTGCTACTGGATCAATCTTCAGGATCGTCTTGACCGGAATCAGCCCGCCAATCAAGGCCATGGCCAGCATCCCGCCGATCGCCGCGGCAAAAATCTGTCCGGTAAAGGCCATTGGTGCTGATGCCGGCATAGCTGCTGCCGTGCCCCAGATGGCCAAGAGGGCAATGGCTAAGCCGGCAACCGTTAAGAGCAGACTCTGGCTGATCGTGGCCCAAACCAGGGTCTTGGCCGGCACCCCTTGCGCTCTTAAGACCGCGTAGTTCGGGAGCTTTTGGATGGTCAAGATGTATAAAAAGACACCGACGATCATCAGCGAAATGATGAACATGAAGGAAATCATCAGTTCAAAGGTCAAGTTCTGGGCCGAGTAGCCCGGCAACTTTTGGATAAATTGCTTGATGCCGTAAGACTTGTAATTTTTGCCCTTAACGCTGCGGCTGCGCTTGGAGATGACGCCGGAAGCGGCGATAGTTGGCATGGCGTTCTTCAGCTTTTTCCAATTAGCCAAGGAGCCGTAAATGATCGGCTCGATGTTGATCTTGGCATCTTGGACAAAGCCGACAATCTGGTACTTGTGATTTGACCCATTCAAGGTCACCTGGTCGCCCAGCTTGTAGCCCTTGTTCTTCAGGCTTTCGTCAGCGGTTACCTCGTACTTGCCCGTTGCCTTGCGGCCAGAAACCAGCTTTTGCTCCTTGTAGGCAAATTCGCTCTTGCGCACCCCCATGTACTGGGCATTGATGCCGGTTTTGCCCTTCTTTTTAAGCACGACCTGGATTTCGCCAACCACGGCATCCTGGTCGGTTAGGTCGATTTTTTTCAGGTCATCCTTGGTCAGGATGGAGCTGTTCATGGACAGGTTGGCGTTCTTGTTTAAAACGACGCTCTTGGCCTGCCAGTTTTCCAGTGCCACCGTGTTTTCCCGGGCCAGGCCGTAAGCCAGACCCCAGGTGGCCAAGATCATGTAGGAGATCAAAAAGATCATGAATACGATCAAGCCGTAGCGCATTTTTTCATGCTTGATTTCTTTAATTGCTAAAAACATTTTGCTTATTCCTTCTTTACTTGTTGTGCTTGAGGACGGCCTCGAGGGCAACTTTTTCTGCATCAAGATAGATCTGGCTGTTGTCCGGGTCGAGCATGGACTCGCGGATAGCGGCGTGGGAGATGACCATGGCGGCCAGGGCCCGCGGCGGAAGATTTTTTCTAGGCTGGTGTTGAGGTAAAAAGGCCTCGTTGTAGATGTAGTGGAGGCGGATCAGATCATAGTAGCGGCCGTTTTGGGCCTTGGTGATAAAGTCCTTGGTCGTCTGGTAAATGTCAGCGGCGGTGCTGGCGTGGCCCACGCCGGTATGCAGGTCCTGCATGGCCTGGCTGAACAGGCACTGGTAGGCATCGGTCAGGTCGTCGAAATATTTGTAAAAAGAGCCGCGGCTGATGCCGGCGTCTTGGACGATCCGCGCCACTTGGGCGTCAGCCAAGGGATGGGCGCTGAACTCCTTGAGCAGGGCCGCGATAACGGCGGCCTTTTTGTCCGCGTTTAGATTGGTGAACGTTGCTTTAACCATGCGGGTTCCTCCTTTGGGTGGTGTGTTGATCTGTTGCGTTGGTTCGTGGTAGTTTACGGTGACACTGTGTCACTATTATAGGCACAGCGGTGACACCGTGTCAACTTTTTTATTGGGTGGGGCTTGCCCCCCGTTCTATGTCAACCGGATTAATTTTGGGACGAAATCGCCCCCATTTTATGTCAACCGGACTGATTTTGGACTAAATTTGCCCCCATTCTATATCAACCGGATTGATTTTTGATAAAAATTGCCCCCAAAGTATGTCAACCAACTCTGATTTTGGCCAAAATCGCCCCCGTTTTATGTCAACCGGACTAATTTTGGGACAAAATCGCCCCCATTCTATATCAACCGGATTGATTTTTGACAAAAATTGCCCCCATTCTATGTCAACCGGACTAATTTTGAACTAAATTTGCCCCCAAAGTATGTCAACCGAGTCTGGTTGAGTCAATCCGGGGGCAAAATTTCCAAAAAAGCAGACCGGTTGAGTCAACTTGGGGGCAAAAATCCAGAAAAAGCAGACCGGTTGAGTCAACTTGGGGGCAAAAATCCAGAAAAAGTTGGCCGGTTGAGTCATTTCGGGGGCAAAAACCCAGGAAAAGTTGGCCGGTTGAGTCAACTTGGGGGCGAAATTCCAGAATAAGCAGACCGGTTGACACAA
>NZ_JBJFHB010000003.1:10968-13809 GCF_051893255.1 Lactobacillus sp.
CCGGTTGAGTCAACTTGGGGGCGAAATTCCAGAATAAGCAGACCGGTTGACACAATCCGGGGGCGAAAGCCCGCCCCCCGCACCAGTCACCGCCATCCACAAAAAAGGCCACCCACAAGCGGGCGGCCTTCTAAGATGATGATTAAGTTTGATAAATTACGATTGTTGTTTGTGATTGATTTTTTAGTTTGATAAATAAATTGTTGTTTAATTCTTGATTTTGGAGATTGTCTAATCTTAAAAGATTAGTCTAGTGGGAAGATCTTGTCAGGGTTCAAGATGCCCTTAGGATCGAACAAGCCCTTAACCTTTCTGAGGAGGTCAGTGTAGTCCTTGCCGTAGAAGTCTTCGTAGTAGTTTTGACGAGCATAGCCAACGCCGTGTTCACCTGACATATTACCGTCAACTGACTTAGCGGTCTTGTACAGTTCGGAGATAACCTTGTCGCCCTTCTTGGCGAATTCTTCATCGCTTAAGTCGTCTGAGCACAGGTAGATGTGCAAGTTACCGTCACCGGCGTGGCCGAAGTTAGGAATCCGCATGTTTTCTTCAACTTCTAATTCTTCGATCCGCTTCAAAACTAAAGGAATCTTGTTGATTGGTACGGAAACGTCAACTTCGTCCATCTTAGGCGTTGACTTTTGAATTGCCAAAAGCAATTTTTCACGTGCATCCCAGATAACCTTAGCTTCTTCTGATTCAGCGTCTAAAACAACTTCCTTCATGGCGTTGAATGGTTGAACGGCCTTCAAGGCTTCGGCCAGTTGGGCCTTAGCGTCTTCTTCAGTGAAGGAGTCAATGCCCAAAATGATGAAGCCGTCGCCTTCCTTAATTGGGAAAGTTGCATCGTACCCTTTTTCCCACAAGTTCAAGACCTTGCGGCCCATGTATTCAACCGTGGTTGGCACAACGCCGGAAGCCAAGATAGCTGGCACGGATTCGATAGCGTCAGTCAAGGTTGGGAATGGGACAATGGCGTTCAAAGCGTGCTTTGGTCTTGGGTACAGACGCAAAACAGCTTCAGTGATCACGCCCAAAGTCCCTTCTGAGCCGATGATCAGGTCCTTCAAGGAGTAGCCTGATGATGACTTAACTGACTTAGAACCGAACTTGTAAACCTTGCCGTCAGTCAAGGCTACCTTGACTTCGCGGATGTGTTCCCGGGTTACGCCGTACTTGATTGCCTTCAAGCCGCCGGCGTTAGTAGAAATGTTGCCGGCAACGGTTGCCCAGTGCATAGCTGGCGCTGGCATGTAGGTGAATGGCTTGTCTGCCAAAAATTCTTCCAATTGGTTCAAGCGGATGCCTGGCTGTACCGTGATGGTCAAGCTGTTTGGGTCGTATTCAACGACCTTGTTCATCTTCACCATATCCAGGGAGATTCCGCCGTGTACCGTCAAGTTGGCCCCCATGAGGCCAGTTGAATTCCCCCGAGGAGTAAGAGGAATGTTGTGGTCGCTAGCATACTTCAAAACGCTGGCCACTTCTTCAGCCGTAACTGGTTGGATAACCAAGTCAGGCATGGCTCTAACCGTCTTGAATTGGTCGTGGTCCCAGTGCTGGGTTACTTCCGTAATAAAGCGGTCTGGATCGGAGATCATCCCGCGCAAGTTTTCAATGTCTTCAGTAGCTAATTTCTTGTAATCCATTTTACTTACCTAACAGCTTTCTTAGTGTTTATCTCTCTTTTTCTATTAAACCACGTTTGAAAACGTTGTCAATTTTATTAATTTTTACACAAGCTCCTGAAAGCATTGAAAAAAGCGGTCTAGCAACCGCTTACCATGTTTAAATTTCACAAAAAAGCTTTCATATTTCTGATTTTGTGAAATTTGCTACTTGTCTTTTAGCCTTTTCTGTAAACAAAGGTATCATCGCTGCTAGCTTCCGGGCAAAAAGCGTAGCCTAAATCCGCAAACTTTTTCAAATCATCAGCATCTTCCACCTGCTCTTCAGCCATAAAGCGGACCAAGCGCCCGCGCGCCATCTTGGCGTGGGTGGCAAAAGTCTTCCACTTGCCGCCCTTTTGCTCTTGAAAGTCAATGTCGATCATCCGCTGACCCGGTGCCAGGTACGGCGTCACCAGCTTGCTGTATTCCTTAGAAGCCAGGTTGATCACCGTGTTATTTTTGACAAAAAGCTCCCGGTAAACCTGGTCGCCCCAGTAGCGGTAGAGGTTCTCCTCCTCAAAGCCAGGCAAGGGGCTCATGAAGTCCAGCCGGTAAGGCGTTACCCGGTCCAAGGGCCGCAAGATTCCGTAGAGGGCCGACAGGATGCGGAGGTTGGCATTTAAATAGGCAAGGGCCGGCGTCTCTAGTACGTCGGCGGCCAGGTACTGGTACTGCAGGCCCTGGTAGGCAAAAAGGGCCGCCACGCTGCCCTCATCCAAGTCAGTCTTGAGGTACTCGCTCGCCTGTTTAACCAACTTGGGATTGGCCCGCCAGATCTTGGTTAGGCCAGCCTCGTCCTGGCAGCGCAGGTAGGCCCAGATTTTTTCTGCTTGGGGTAAAAATTGGGGTCTGCTCTCTGGTAAAAAGCTGTCGTCTTGGGCCGTCATCTTCTTGGCCGGGGCAATAATAATCTTCATTTTTTTACATCCTCTGCTGCTTTTAGTAAAATTAACTATTATAGTAACAGATCGGAGAAAAAGATGCTTAATCCAGATTTTGCCATTATCGTCAACATTACCGCTACTGAAGGCGTCGACCCAGACGCCTTGGTTCGCCACGCCCGGGACATCGGCGCCCGCGCCATTGCCAGCCAGCAGCCAGACCTTTTCCAAGCAGCCTGTGAAAAATACACCATCGCCAACTTGCCTAGCCAAGAAGGCCACGACTACCC
>NZ_JBJFHB010000003.1:13909-15633 GCF_051893255.1 Lactobacillus sp.
TCAAAAAGCCTTTCGCAAGCGAAATCGAGGTGGCTGGCCTTGACCAAGAGCCCAACCGGGTGGAATGGATCGACGGCCGGGTTGACTGCCCTTATACTTTTGAAAAGAAAATTTTAAAAATAACTTTACCAACTGTCGAAAGCCCCTTCACTTGGCAGGTAATCCGCATTCAGGAGCACCGACCGGAAGACGACATTGCCGAAACTGAGTTCTAATTCGTTTAATCTAAAGTTAATTTGTGTTATACTAAGCGCAATCTTCTTATGATAGATTGGAGTTAAGATGACCTCTCGCAAAGACTACCGGAAAGAAAATAAGCAGGGAAGTAAATATCTAATTTTTGGCAGCATCGCCGTAATCGTGGTGCTCGCCGCTGGCGTCTTCGGCTACAATGCCTACAAGAAAGAGCAGGCTGCAGCCTACGCCAGAAACCAGAAGCAGATTGCTTTTAACAAAACGCACTTTAACCCAAACGTCTCCATTTATGGGGTTAAGGTCGGCAAGCTGACCGTTAGCCAAGCAACCAAGAAGGTGCTGGCCAAAGCCAAGAACAAGCTGGTCTACAAGGACGGCAAGATTTCTAGCGTCCGCGATGCCAAGCTGACCACGATTAGCCAAAGCCAGGTGCAAAGCTACTTTAAGAAGCAATACACCCAGCTGCCAACCAACAATGTTTACAGCTACAAGAACACGGCCTTGAATGCTGGCAAAAAGAAACTGAAGAAGATCGTTGCTGCTAGCGTAACCTATAATGTTGGCGGAAAGACTTTTAACCTCAGCGCTAAAGACTACCTGACTCAAGTCAGCTACTACTCAGGCAGCTTGCACTATGACAACGTCAGCAAGCTGACGGCCAAGTTGGAAGCCATGGACAAGGAAGTCAAGACCTTGGGCAAGAGCTACAAGTTCAAGACCCCATCTGGCTCAACCATTACGGTTACCAACCAAAGCTACGGCTGGGGCATCTGGACGGCCAGCGCTAAGAGCGCGATCTTGAAGGCCTACGAAAATGGGACCAAGACCATCGACGGCAAGAACCACATCTACGGCGAAGGCTACACAACCCAGGGGCTAGGCTACGGCAAGAGCAACAATGGCTTAGGCAACAGCTATGTAGTTGTGTCCATTTCTACCCAGGACCTGTGGATCGTGGTTAACGGCAAGGTGGCGGTGACCGTCTCCGACGTCGTTACCGGGACCGAAAACAAGGGTGACAACGCTACGCCTAAGGGCGTTTGGTACATCATGTACAAGGAAGAAGGCGCCACTCTGAAGGGGCAAAACGACGACGGCTCAAGCTACGCATCTAAGGTTAGCTACTGGATGCCATTTACCTTGAGCGGCTGCGGCCTGCACGACGCCTCATGGCGGACGGACTGGTCCAGCACCGCCTACCTGGAAGGTGGCTCCCACGGCTGCGTCAACATCCGGCCAAGCGAAATCAAGTCCGTTTGGAATGCGGTGACGACCCACATGCCAGTAATTGTTTATTAGTTAGGTATTAAGGAAGCTCCTCGCTTTGCGAGGGGCTTCTTTTTGCTTTTGGTTGACGGGGGGCGGCGGACGCGGGTGGCGGGCGCACATTTTTTGACTCAACGGTTGAGGCTGGCGCACATGATCTTACTCAAGTGAGGTAGAGGTTGCTCACGATCTTACTCAAGTAACTAAAAAGTCGCTCATGATCTTACTCAACTGCGGAAAAAGCTGCTCATGATCTTACTCAA
>NZ_JBJFHB010000003.1:15733-18341 GCF_051893255.1 Lactobacillus sp.
ATACTTTGGGGGCAATTCTGGCCAAAATCTACGCCGGTTGACATACTTCGGGGGCATATTTCGACAAAAATCAGACCGGTTGACATACTTTGGGGGCAATTCTGGCCAAAATCTACGCCGGTTGACATACTTCGGGGGCGATTTTCGGCAAAATCCACACCGGTTGACATACTTCGGGGGCGAAATCCGACAAAATCCACACCAGTTGACATACTTCGGGGGCGATTTTCGGCAAAATCCACACCGGTTGACATACTTCGGGGACAACTCAGTCCCAAAGCCCCACAGCCCCACCCCAAACACCAACTCACCGCACACCCCGAAACCACGCAAAAAAGCCCCCACTTCACATAGAAGTGGGGGCTTCATTTTAACCGCCGATTAAGCTATATCAAGCCTTCACGCTAATTTACAGTGCAGCCTTGACTGCAGCGTTAACGGCGTCCTTTTCACTAGCGATCAGGTCAACCCGGCTAGCGATGACCTTCCGGTCCATCTTGATTTCCCGGTTCAGCAGCATGTCGCTTTCCTTGTCAGTAAAGAAGCTGTCGAATTCGTCATACCGCTTCTGGGTCTTGAAGACCTTGGAAATGACAGTGATGAAGGTTGCGAATTCCATGTCGCCGCCGACCGTCTTTTCCATCCAAGCCCATTCATCGCGGATCCAGTCCCAAGCGAGCTGTTCACCCTTAGCGTTTGACAAAACGCCTCTGAACCAGCCGCGCAGGTCTTGTGGCTTAACGATTTCCGCATTTTCGAACCAAGAAATGATCTTCTTCAGTTCCTTTTCGTCTTTGCTCTTCACGATGGCAGCTTCTAGGTCCATCTTGAAGGATGGGTCACTAGTTGCTTGGTACAAGGCAACGAGCTTGTCAGTCAGGTCGCTTGAGCCGTAGTTTTCAACTTCGTTGATCAAAACGTAAGCCCGGATGTCGGCTGACAGGCTAGCTAACTTGTCTTGGTATTCAACGTAGATTTCGTGAGCTTGTTTTTCAGATGCTTCGTTCTTGCCGTACAGGCTAGCGCTCAAGATGTATGGCCGCATTTGGATGTCTTCATCGCTTTCGCCGGCCTTTGGCATCCAGCCAAGACGCGCTACTTGGTCCTTGGACAAGTCGTTGTAGAAAGCACGCAGGTTGGCTTCTTCAGCGCTGCCAGCTTCTACGAATTGACGGAGCTGTGCAGCCGTCGTGTATAAGGCATCGATTACCAGGTGGCTTGGGGAGTTCTTGAAGAGTTCCAAGACTGGTACCAAGTCAGCGTAGGATACTTGCTTGCCTTCTGCCAAAAGTCTCAAGTCTTGCATCAATTGGAGTTGTGACACTGGATCCAGGTCCTTGGCTTCCTTCATGATGTCGTCCATCAAAGTTTGGTCGTACTTCACGATGAAGTGGGAGTTGTTGCCGACGTTCAAACGCAAAGCGTGACCAGCTTCTGCCCGCAATTCTTCGTAGTCGCCCAAGTCAACTTCAACATCAGACATGATCTTTGGTGCCTTAAAGTTGGCATTCAATGGGATTTCCCACTTACGGCCAACTTCCTTGCCTTCACCGATGAAGAATTGCTTTTGGGTTAGCTTCAAGTGACCAGCTTCGACAAAAGCGTTCACTACTGGGTAGCCAGGTTGGTCCAGCCAAGTGTGCATGATTTCGCCGATGTTAAGGTCAGTAGCCGTTGACAAGGCATCCCACAGGTCGTCGCCGGCCGCGTTGCCGAACTTGTGCTGGTCGAAGTAGTACTTCAGACCCTTGCGCAAGGCTTCGTCGCCCAAAAGTGACCGCACCATAACCAGCATTCTGGAACCCTTGGCGTAAACGATGGCGCCGTCAAACAAGGCGTCGATTTCGGCTGGGTCGTTAACTTCAACGTGAACTGATTGCACGCCGTCAGTTGCATCCCGGGTCAAGGCAGCGGCTGCTTCTGAGGTTTGGAACATTTCCCAGATGTGCCAGTTTGGCTCCAGGTGGTCAACTGACAGGTATTCCATCATGTTGGCAAAACTTTCGTTCAGCCACAGGTTGTCCCACCATTCCATGGTTACCAAGTCACCAAACCATTGGTGAGCCAATTCGTGGGTAACCACAGTAGCAACCAGCTTCTTCATTTCCAAAGTGGTGTTGTCTGGGTCCAAAAGCAGGTAAGCTTCCCGGTAAGTTACCAGACCCCAGTTTTCCATGGCGCCGGCTGAGAAGTCAGGCAAGGCCAATTGCAGGGATTGTGGAAGTGGGTATGGCGTTTGGTAAAAGTCTTCGTAGAATTCGATGGCGCGCTTAGCAATGTCCAAGGAGAAGGTCAATTCCTTTTCCTGGTGGGCTTGCGTTGAGTAAACGCCGATCAAAACGCCGCTCTTAGTGTGGGTGGTAACTGAGCGCATTTCCCCAAAGGCAAAGGCTACCAGGTAGCTGGACATGCGGACCGTTTCCTTGAAGTAGTGAACGCCGTCTTCTACCCGGTCTTCTGGCATGTTGGCCAAAACCGTTTCGCCTTCGTGTTCGTCGAACTTCAAGGCCAAGGAGAAGGTTGCCTTAGCTTCTGGTTCATCGACACATGGGAAGGCTTCGCGGGCAAAAGTGGTTTCGAACTGGGTCCCGATCAATTCCTTCTTGAC
>NZ_JBJFHB010000004.1:0-63428 GCF_051893255.1 Lactobacillus sp.
AACAAAATGTTGTTCTTAACAGGACTTTTTCTTTTTATCCAAATCCGAATAATGGGAAAAGACGAACAATTCTGAAAAACACCTTTAATTAGGCAATTATTGAATAATTTTTGCTGAGAAAAAGCTCTTTAAATCTCATTTGAAAGTGATAGAATAGAAACAATTTACAACTATTTTTTCATTGTTTCAGCGATTATTGAGGACTTAAAGATGCAGAATTTGATTGACCTCCACTTACATTTAGACGGCTCCTTGCCAGTTTCATCCGTAAAAAAGATCCTTGCCAAAGAGGGCAAGACCATGCCTGATCAAGAATTGAAGGAACGTTTGTCAGTGGGAGAGGACTGTCAAAATTTAGCTGAATATCTGAATAAGTTTAATTTCCCGCTAGAATTGATGCAGACTGCTGAAAACTTGCGCCTGTTAACTTGCGACCTCTTAAAGGATTTAAGAAGCCAGGGTCTGGTTTACGCCGAAATCCGCTTTGCGCCGCAGCAGCACACCAAGACCTTGACTCAGGCTGAAGCCGTTCAAGCTGTGATCACTGGTCTAGAAGACTTTTATGCTTGGCAAAAAGAGCAGGCAGATGATCGACCAGACCTCCATGCCCAAATCCTGCTTTGCTTAATGCGGCTAAAAGGGGTTAGCGACAAAAACTGGGAAACGGTTAAGGTAGCTAAAGAATTTTTAGGCCAAGGCGTTGCCGGGATTGACCTGGCGGGGCCGGAAAATGAAGAAGTAGCTAACCGCAAGTTTGCGCCATTTTTTGCTAAGGCAGAGGAGCTCGGCATCCCTTACACCATCCATGCCGGAGAAGCTATGGGTCCTGAATCGGTCAAAGAAGCCCTGGCCATGGGGGCCAAGCGGATCGGCCACGGCATTCGGTCTGTGGAAGACCCTGACTTGATGAGTAAATTGGCCGAAGAGCAAATTACCTTGGAATGCTGCGCCAGCTCCAACTTGAACACCAAGATTTTTGATGACCTATCTCAATACCCCTTGAGAAAGCTGCTGGCTAAAAAAGTTCATGCCACGGTCAACACCGACAACATGACGGTATCTCAGACTAATTTGCCAAGAGAATACAAACTATTAGAATCTATTGGCTTAACAGCAGCTGAAGAAAAGCAAGTTTACCTGAACGCGGTTAACGCTGCTTTTTGTGACCAGGCGGAAAAAGAACGGCTGTTAGACCTGGTTAAGTAAGAAATAAAACATTACAAAAAAGGACACCCACTTGGATGTCCTTTTTAGATAGTATCGATGTTTATATTCACTCTTACTTGTACAAAGCCGTTGACAAGTAGCGTTCGCCGTTGTCTGGGGCGACGGTGATAACCTTCTTGCCCTTGCCCAGCTTCTTAGCTAATTCAATGGCGCCGTGGATGTTGGCCCCAGCTGAGATCCCTGGCAAAAAGCCTTCAAGGCGCGCCACTTCTCTAGCCGTTTCAAAAGCATCGTTGCTTGACACTTCCACGATCCCGTCGTAGATTTCTTGGTCCAGGGTTTTTGGAATAAAGCCGGCAGAGATCCCTTGAATCTTGTGTGGGCCTTTCTTGCCTTCCTTTAAGAGTGGCGATTCAGCTGGTTCCAAGGCGTAAACCTTGACGTTGCCGGCCTTCTTCAGGGCCCGGCCAATCCCAGTCAAGGTGCCGCCAGTCCCCACGCCGGCAACAAAGGCATCTGGCAAGTCGCCTTCAAAGGCTTCAACGATTTCCTTACCAGTCGTCAATTCGTGGATTTCTGGGTTGGCTGGGTTTTCAAACTGCATTGGCATGAAGTAGCCTTCGTTTTCAACTAATTCCTTAGCCTTGGCAATAGAAGCCGCCATGCCCCCCTTGCCGTCAGTCAAGATCAGTTCAGCGCCGTAAGCCCGAATAATCTTCTTTCTTTCATCGCTCATGGTTTCAGGCATGATGATGGTGATGTGGTAACCCTTAGCAGCAGCCACAGCCGCCAGGCCAATCCCGGTGTTGCCGGAAGTGGGTTCAACGATCTTGCTGCCAGGCTTCAGCTTGCCTTCTTTTTCAGCCTTCTCAATCATGGCCAGGGCAATCCGGTCCTTGATGGAGCCGCCAGGGTTGAAGAATTCCAGCTTAACATAAACGTCAGCGGCGTCTTCTGGGACGACCCGGTTGAGCTTTACGATTGGGGTGTTGCCGATAGTTTCCAAAATGTTGTTGTAGATCCGATTAGTAGACATAATTTTGTTCTCCTTTTGCATTTTTTACAGTAGTCATCCAGTTGTTAAAAAAGTGTTTCTGCGTGCTCCGCCAAGTAAAGAGGGGCAGGGCCATCGCGTCTTCATCTGCAAAGTAATTTTCAGGCTTAGCCAGGCCTAGGTCATCACCTCCTCTAGCGGTTAGCTCTCTTTGGTATTCCTTTTGAAAGGCACTAGGGCCGTATTCTAGGTGGGTAAAGAGGAAGCTTTGCTCGCCCTTGCTAGCCAAGGTTAGATGGCCGCTTTCCGTGACCGCGTTGACCGTTAAGGGACTAGCCAAGACTTCATCGATATTCATCTCAGCATAGCGGGCGTGCGGGGCCTTGAAGCCTTCAGCCAAGCCTTTTAAGAGCGGCGTTTTGTTAACGATCTCTTGGGGGTAAATCCCAAAAAGCTTTTCCGGCAATGCATGCTTGCCGATCCCGTAGAAGTAGTGCATGGCCGCCATGGCGCCCCAGCAGACGTAAAGCTGGGGGATGCGCATTTCTTTTAGCAGATCAAACAGCTGGGTTAATTCTTGCCAGTAGTCAACGGCTTCAAAAGGAATGCGCTCAATTGGGGCCCCGGTAATGATGAAGCCATCGAGTTTTTCAACCGCGGCTAGGTCAAGTGGGGCAGCCTGCCAGCCAGCTGGTATCGGCTGCTTCATGTGGTGGCTTTTGGGGTAGAAGTAGCGAATTTCCACCTCAGAATTGGCTCTTTTTAAGACATGGCTAAATCTTTTTTGCGTATCAACCTTGTCATGCATAATGTTGAGAACGCCGATCTTGAGCTTCATTGGTCACATTTTCCTTTCAGTAAAATCAGGTCAGTTACAACTGACAAATAGTAAGTAGATTAGACAAAGAAAAAGACACGCATCTTTGCTAGATACGTGTCTTCAACAATTTGTGCTATTTATTCTGGCTAGTTTGCTAGTTACTCAGCCAACGCCAAATAGTGGATTGTTCAAGACACAATCCACAACAACAAGTTTCTTGATTAGCGTTGAAAAATAACTTGCTGCTCATTTGGCGAACCTCCTAAAGAATTTATACTGAAAGTATACAGCCATTTCTTAAAAATGACAAGTGTAGACACAAACTTTTTTGTTGAAAAAACGTAAAAAGCTGATTCTAATAATAAGTTACTATTTGTTAGCAGCCTTTTCCTGCAAGCGGAAGTTGCGCCAGATCAGGCAAACCGTCACTAGGCCCAGGATAGCAAACAAGATAAAGTCCATCTGTCCGCCGCGATAGCTGCGGATTGCCAGGCTGCCCTGGCCGTGCTTTTGGCTGAGGGAAATCAGAGCCGTGGCGATGCTGACGCCTAGAGAACCGGCAAACTGCTGGATCATGTTGAAGGCTGAGTTGACGTCAGAGACATTTTTCTTATCCACTAAGGTTGAGGCGTTGGAGATGGAGTTGGCAAAAGAGAGGTTAAAGCCAGCACGAAAGACAATATGGCAAAGAACGATCAAGGCTGGGGTCAAAACCGGCTGCAGGAGGGCAAAGCCGAGGTTGCCCAGGAAAAAGAGGATGCCGCCGATCGTGATTGGTCGCTTAAAGCCATATTTGTCAGCCAATTTGCCGGCATAAGGAGAAATTAAGGCACCCACAAAAGATCCTGGCAATAGGCAGAGCCCAGCAACCAGGCTGGAAGCAGACAGGACGTATTCAGCGTAAGTTGGAATGGTGACCGACAGGCCAATATTGGCAAATTGCAGGATGAAGTAGGTCAAGGCTGACAAAACAATGGTAGACTGCTTAAAAATGGCCAGGTTGAGGAGCTGGCTTTGACCATGATTGTTGACGTAAATAAAGATGGCAAAGAAGACCAGTCCGATCAAGAGCTTGATTAAAAAAGAAGCAGAAATTCCCTGGCTGCCGATGATGGACATGGCGTAAACGACGAAGAAGAGGGAGAGCCCGAGCAGGACCAAGGCTCCGTAACTAAATGACGTCTTGTTGCCCATTGGCTGATTTCTGACGTAGACTTGGCCGCCCAAGATGCTGATTAGGGCCAAAGGCAAGAGCAGCCAGAAGATCATCCGCCAGTTGGCAAAGGACAAGACGATCCCGCCGTAAGTTGGCCCAAGCGCCGGGGCAAAGGAGATGATCATCCCGGCAACGCCAGTCATCAGCCCCAGCTTTTCCTTCGGAACCTGGGTAAAGATCAATTGGAACATGATGGGCGTCGAAAAGCCAGTAGCGATCCCTTGGATGATCCGGCCGAGTAAAAGCAGGGCAAAATTATTGGTCAAAGCCGCCAGGCAGCTGCCCAGGATAAAGGCGACTCCGGCTCCTAAATGAAGCCATCTGGCTGGAATTTGCCGCAGGAGATAGGCGGTCGTCCCCATGACGATGGTAACGGTGAGCAGGTAGCCGGTCGTGATCCACTGGATGGTGGACAGGGGCTGACCAAACTGCTTGACCAGGATGGGATAGGTGACGTTCATCGAGGTTTCATGCAAGATCCCGATGAAGGTTAAGAGCCCGACGCTGAGGATGGCCAGCGTGGTGTTTTTACTATCTGTTTGTTCTCTTTGTTTCATAAAAGGTGAAAATTCCTCCTAAAAAGACAAAAAGACTGTTAGCGGAACTCCGCCACAGTCTTTTGTGCAGTTATGATATTAATACTTTGTAAATTTATTTTAGCACTGCTTTTTTTAGAAAAGCAAGCTGGAAAAGGATGCAAATTCAGCATCCGCAATTTCCAGAATGGAATTAAGCAACTTTGTTCAGCCACTTAATTAAGGTCTGGGCAATAATTTGCTGTTGCTTTTTAACAGAAATAGCTGCTTTCTTATCGCCCCTTTGCGCGCCATAATCGCCAAAACCGGCATGGTTGCCGCCCTTGATGGTCACAAAACTAGTATTTTTTGGCAAATATTGCTGGTTTGCCCGGTACTTGTTCCAGTTTAAGACGCCATCGTTGCTTCCTGTAATGGAGAGAGCTGGGAAGGACTTATCGTCAAGCCGTCCCTTTTGATCGGCATATGCTGCTAGGAAAAAGATTCCTTTGAGATTTTTCTTCTTGCTTTGGCTGGCATAGCGGGCAGCCATGGCCCCGCCAAGAGAGTGCCCCCCGATGACAAATTTTTCCTTTTGACTGGTTAAGGAATCAGCGGCTTTTGGCTTTGTGATAGCCAAATTTAGCGGAAAATGGGCGATTTTGACGGTATAGCCTACTTGGGCCAGGTCCTTTGCCCAGAGGCTGTAGGCATCTGGAGCAACCATAGCTCCAGGGTAAAAGACAACCGTCAGCTTGCTTTTGCCGCGGCTTTTAAAGGTGGTTGCCTGGCTAGAAACTTGGGCGACTTTTGCGGCTTCTTTAGCAGCTGGAGCGGCCTGGTATTGCCGGCTTTGCCAGTAGCCGCCGGCGGCAAGCAGGACTAACAGGATGGCAATTAGCGTAATTACTAATCTTTTTTTGCCTTTTCTAGTCTTATTTTTGGCATCCTTTTGATCTGTTTCTTGATGGAGATTCTTCACTTTCTTCCTCATTTGTTACATTATTTAAAGCATTATCTTTTATATTCCTATTTCCGGTAGAGCAGCAGCGCCGTCTTTTCCAGATCAATCGTGTAGTCTTCGCTAGACAGTGGTCGCTTGGTCATGCCTTGGTCGGTTGAGTAGATAATCAGGCCTAATTTGCTGCCAGCAGGCAGGGTGTAGTAGGTTGGCTGGAGTTCGAATTCCAGATCCACGAACTGTCCTGCTTCCAGCTTGCTTGGCTTTTTCATGTCTTCGTAGTTTTGCAGGTTCATGTGGGCCTTGGTGATCAGCTTGGCATCCGTTTCCTTGTCTGGCACGAATTCTTGCAGAGAATCTGCCCCAAAGCGGAATCCAAATGGCTGGTTGCCCCGGGCCAAGATCTTTGGCGTTGCCGTCAGCCGCTTGCGCTTGCCCAGTTCAACCAAGGCAACTGACAATTGGCCAACATTTTTGCTTGCGGCAACCCGCACGTGGACCTTTGGCCGGCCAACCAAGGTTACCGGGTGGATAAAGTCTTCCGTTTCAAAGCGGAGGCTGGCCTTGGCCCACTTTTCCTTGCCGGAGATAAATTGGTATTCCCAAGCTGTTTCGCTGATGCCGCTGTCCTTAAATTCTGTGCCGCCTTCGTCAGTAAAGGTTAATTGACCATGACCAAGTTGACTGGTTGACAAGTCGCCATTTTCTGTTGGCTGGTAGACCGCAGCTTGGCCTAGGTCATTGGACCAGTCGTCTTCACTATGCCACTTGTCGGCTTCTAAGTTGTCTTGGATCATGACCTCTGGCCATTGTTCATATGCACCATTTTCTACGCCTAAGAGCTCATGAACAAACCAAAGGTTCATCAGGTCAGTGAAGTCGATGGAAACCAGGTTGTTCATGTTGTAGTGCGGTCCTTGGTGGAGGAAGAGGTGAGATTCAACTGGCAAGTTTTTGACCTTTTGCCAGATCTTATAAACGTTCTTTGGCTTAACGTTCCAGTCGTTTAAGCCGTGAACGGAGATCCATGAGCACTTGATGCCGTCGGCGTGGTGGCGGTAGTTTCTGGCTTCCCAGAAGTCAGAATATTGGCCAGTTGCTCGATCTTGCTTGTCTTCCAGCTCTTTTTGCTCAGCTTCATAAGCCTTTTTGGCCGTAAAATTGCCCCCGTCCCAGAGGTTGGACTGGCAGACTTCAGCCAGCTTGTCCAGGTCTTCGCCTTGGCACTCACCTGGAGCAATTACTAGCCCGTGCTCGCGGTAGTAGTCATACCAGGAAGAAATGGCGGCTTCAGAAACCACGGTTTTTAAGCCCTTGACGCCGGTCGTAGCGATGGCAATTTGCAGGGTGCCCAGGTATGACCGACCGGTCATGCCAATGTTGCCGGTGCACCAGGATGCCTTAGTTTCAAAACGGCGGGTGCGGTCGGTATAAGCCACCCGGTCGCCGGTCAGCCATTCGATGACTTCCTTTTGAGAGATGGTTTCTTCCGGTGCCCCGGTGATCCGGATGCCGTCGCCGTGCCGGTTGCCGATCGCGCCAGAGAAGACAGAGGCAAAGCCGCGGGCCAAGAGGTATTCGTTTAAGCCGTAGGAGGACTTGCCAGTTGCCAGTTCAGTTGGCGGCACGTCTTCGCTGCTTGGCTTTGGCGCAGAAACTAATGGCTTAGCCACGTACTTGGGGTTGGTCCAGGTAGTGGCGTCAGTCAGGTCTTCGTCAACATTGTGGTTGGTCTTAACGTTGTCGATGATGCCGCCAAAGTACGGGGATGCAGTGTAAAGGGCTGGCACTTGGATTTCTTGGCTTTCAAAAGGCCGAAAGACGGTAACGGGAAGCAGGTCGCCTTGGCCATCGCCGTCGGTGTCGAGATCACTTTGCACGTAAACGACTTCCCGGATCACCTTGCTGGTATCAAAAACAGGCAGGGACTTGCCGTTAAAGAAGAGGAATTTGTTTTCGCCCCAGAACTGGGTAAAGTAGCCCTTGCCCGCCATGACGTCTAGGAGGATCTGCCCATTTTTAGACCGGGTGTTCAGCAAGCGGTAGAAGGCAAAGATCAGGTCATCCTTGCTGTCCAAGCTGCGGGCAGCTGGCAGGGCATGCTTTTTGATGCAGGTGAAAGGGTCAGCCAATTGGTAGTCATAATTTGGGTGGTAACCAAGAAGCTGCAAGGCCACGTTAGCAAATTCGCTGGCGGTCATGGCCTGGGGGCTGGCTAGCAAAAAGCTCTTCAGGTCCTCATTTTCGCTGACCGCAAATTCGCAAAGGCGGGCGTCCTTTGCCTGGCGCGTAGTGGCTTCAGCAAGCACGTTGCCAGTTAAGACGGCGAAAAGTTCGCTAAAAGAGAGGTTTTGGTAATTTTCCGGTAAAAAGTTGATCTCAAGCAGTTCTTTCTTGGCTTGCTCAGGACTGGTTTCAACATATGCATATTGGTTGTATTTCATAATCTACCTCATTAATAAAAAGTTCTGTCTTTTCTATTTATTGATGATTTGCCTACTGCTAATTTTAGCTTAATCGGGGCTTGGCGGGTAGGGGGAGAGGCTTGATAACAAAAAAGTAAATTTTTTTGCAAAATTGAATTGACAATAAGGGCCTGGTTTAATATACTTAATATGTTGCGTCAGGGCATAACGGTTCGGTAGCTCAGCTGGATAGAGCAACGGTCTTCTAAACCGTGGGTCGTGAGTTCGAATCTCACCCGAATCATGATTGCAACCGGAAAATCACTAAGGTTTATCCTTAGTGATTTTTTTGTTGGATAATTTTTGTTTGTTCGATTGAAATTATGCTATGATTCAGCTATACTTAAGGCAACAATAAGAGAACAAGTAGACGGTATAAGGCGCAAGCCTGACCGTCTTTCTTTTTGAGATCGTTTTTTTACAAATTCCCTGATTTGTTTACTTGCGAGGAGAAAAATGAGTACTGTAATCCTAGCGGAAAAGCCCAGTCAAGCCCGTTCCTACGCCGCCGCCTTTGCCAAAAGCCAAAAGGTCGATGGCTTTATTGCGGTCAGCGACCCCCTATTACCCGCTGACACCGTCATCACCTATGGCTTTGGTCACCTAGTTGAAATGGCCCTGCCTGACCAATATGATGCTAGTTTGAAGCGCTGGTCTTTGAAAAAGCTGCCGATTTTTCCTGACCAATATAAATATGTCGTTCCCCGCGACAAGAAAAAGCAGTTTGGTATCGTGACCCGCCTATTAAAGCAGGCTGACACTATCGTCATCGCCACCGACAGCGACCGGGAAGGCGAAAACATCGCTTGGTCTATCATGCGCGAAGGCCATATTGACGTCCAGCATAAGCGGCTATACCGGCTTTGGATCAACTCTTTGGAAAAATCTGCCATCCGTGAAGGCTTCCAGAACCTGCGACCAGGGGGCAACTACTACTTCCGCTATAAAGAAGCCCAAACCCGGCAGATCAGCGACTGGCTGGTGGGGATGAATGCCAGTCCCTTGTTTACCCTGCTTTTGCGGGGACAAGGCGCTAAAGGCGTTTATTCCATTGGCCGGGTGCAAACTCCAACTTTGTACCTGGTTTACCTCCGGGACATGGCCATTGCCAATTTTAAGCCAGAGGACTACTGGCTCCTTCAAGCTGAATGCTGGTCAGGGCGGAAGAAGTTTATCGCCAAATTATCGCCTGACCACAAGTTTAAGAGTCCAGCTGAACTGGAAGAATTTTTATTAAAAAATCAGCTGGACTTTGACAAGCGTAAAGGCATCGTCAGCGACCTAAAAAAGGAAAAGAAATCTGTATCTAGTCCGCGCTTGTTCTCCCTGTCAAGCCTGCAAACCGAGGCCAACCGCCTCTTTCATGCTTCTGCTAGCCAGGTCCTCAATGCCGTCCAAAACCTGTACGAAAGCAAATTCTTGAGCTACCCGCGGACGGACTGCAACTTCATTACGCCCAATGAATATGGCTACCTGGCACAAAATTTGGACCGCTATGCATCCTTATTAGCTGATCCTGCGGCTTTTCAGCCGCAAATGCCGCTTGCGCCGAACAAGCGCTACGTTGACTCTAGCAAGGTGCAAGAACACCATGCCATCATCATGACCAAGACGACGCCGTCTGCTGCCCAGCGGGCTAAGATGTCGCCACTTGAAGGCAAAATCTATGACCTGGTTTTGCGTAGAACCCTGGAGAGCTTCATGAAGCCATACCTCTATGAAAAGACAACGGCATCCATCAAGGTGAACGACCTTTTATTTAAGGCTAGTGGCAACGTGACCCTGGATCTGGGCTGGAAGGCCCTGGAAAGCCAGGTCAAAGATAGCGAGCTGCCGCCACTAGAACAGGGGCAGGAACTCACCGTTAAGCTAAAGGAAAAGCAAGAACAAACTAAGCCGCCAGCCAAGTATACGGAAGGGACCCTGATCGCTGCCATGAAGACGGCGGGCAAGGACCTTTCTGAAGAAGACCAGATCATCTTAAAAGACGTGGAAGGTATTGGGACCGAAGCTACCCGGGCCAGCATCATCGACGTTTTGAAAAAGAGAGGCTACCTGGAGAGCAAGCAAAACAAGCTAAGCGTGACGCCAACTGGAATCATCCTTTGTAAGGCGGCCGAAAGCGAGCCGCTCTTAGTCAGTGCCGAAATGACTGCCAAGTGGGAAAAGGCCCTAAAGCAGGTCGGGGACCAAGAACGCAGTCAAGACAACTTTTTAAGTCAGATCAAGCGCTTCATTCAAAAAATGCTGGCCGAAGTGCCTGGCAAGATGCAGGTTGACCAGAATTTGGCGGCCCAGGTAAGCGAGAAAAAGGCCCAAGAGGCTAGCCTGGGGACCTGTCCCGTGTGCAAAACTGGGCAAATCAGCGACAAGGGCAAGTTTTATGGCTGTAGCAACTACAAGGGCGGCTGCCGCTTTACCCTGCCGAAAAAGTTTGCCGGCAAGACCATGGGCAAGCGGATCGTCAAGACCTTGATTAATAAGGGCAAGACCGACAAGCTTGACGGCTTTATTTCCAAAAAGACCGGCCGAAAGTATTCAGCCAAATTAAAGCTGAATGGCGATAAGCTCGAGCTTTTGTTTGACTGATTTCCCAATTATTTTAATAATCGTTAACAATTTCGTTACAAAGCCGGTCAGAGTGCTGATTTGTGGTAGAGTATAAACTAGCGTTTCATGTAAATGAAGGCTTTTTTATATATCAAAATAAATAGTTAGTAACGATTAAAACAATTTTTTCTGAAGGGATGAGAAGATGCGACGCTTTGCAGTTGCGCTTGTAACTACTGTAGCTTTACTAGGAGGCTTGACCAGCCAGGCCCAAGCCAGCAGCGAAAAAGATTATAGTCAAACGACGAAGACTGATTTGACAACTAAGATCATTGGCAACAACACTTATTCAGTCTATTCGTCCATGAAGCTGGTCAAGGTTCAAGAAGAGGTCAAGACGAAGCAAAAGGTTAAGGAAAAGTACACCGTGAAAAGCAAGGTGCCTTATACCAAGAAGGCAGCTTACATGGTTAAAGGGAAGAAAAAGCACAAGACCGTAACCAAGTACAAGACTGTTAAGAAAACTAAGTACCGCTGGGTTAACAAGACCGTGACGAAGACGGTGACCAAGAAGAAGTGGAAGTTCGGGAAAAAATTGGCTGCTTCAACCGACTTTAAGTACTCTCACGTCCAAGCCAAGGCCTACAAGCTGAGAAACAAGACCAGATACTACTATATTTATGTCGATGGCCGGGGCGTGGGCTACGTTAATGAAAAAGCCTTTGCCCTGTCTAGTGCCAAGGTCGTCTCCAGCATTTCTTTAGTCAACAATTCTGCTGATTCAGTTGGCTTTAACGCCCAAGACGCCATTAACTATGTGACCGACAGTCACGGCAGCTTGGTTGACAACGACTCTGTAGACATTTCCTGCAAGTCCACTAAGCTGAAGATCTCTGATTCTGGCTATGTTTCCAGCAAAAAGGCTGGCACGGCCGTTTTGACCTACAAGTACGGCAAGGCTAAGGCCACTGCTAAATTGACTGTCCGCTCTGATGCTAAAGAAGGGATCAGCAGCGCTAATTTGGCAGGGCAAGATACCGACTTAGCCGACAATCTGACCACCTGGTCTGCTAGCGACGGTGCGTCAGCCTCTTCTAGCGACACGTCAACTAACCTAGACTTAGTCAACAGCTCAAACAACTACTGGGCAACGAACAGTGCCGGCACAGAAAAGGCCGCCAACATGGCAACCTTCTTCTACCACCCGGCCAATTTGTCGGTTGCTGGATCCCCAATTCAAGAAGGCCGGGTATCTAGCGCCGTTCAAGGGATCGACATCTATGGTCAAGACATGGTGTCAACCAATTTGGACAGCGGCTATGCCGATAACCGCGAAGCCCGCGGCCACATGGTCTACTATAACTTGAAGGGGCTGAAGAAGTATAACTGGCAGCTGATCCCAAGCAATAAATTGAGCTTTGCCACTTGGCTGAGCTACATCAAGAACGTGAAGGTTAGTCCGTACATGAAGCTGGGTCACGGCCAAGCCGTTGGCTCAACCAAGAAGTATGCTTACGTTGTGGCCAACTGGAACCGGTCTAACAACTGGGCTAACTCTCAAGAGCTGCTGAGAGTCAATAAGTCAACCATGCAGGTGGACAAGATCTGGACCTTCAAAGTTTGGAATGGGTCATCCAAGCACCCACGAATCTTTTTGAACGCTGACGTGATTGACGATCAGACCATCATCGGTCTTTTCCATAATGCATCCAAGAACCGGTATGAGTTCTGGAAGATTACCAGAAGCGGGGACAAGTTTACGGCTAAAGAAGTGGCTGCAACCAATAGTAACCTGATTTCGAATTCTTCAGAGGTGCAGGGCTTTGTCTGGGACAGCGTCTTTGACTACTACTACATTGGCTTTAATGACTACATCTTCAAGATCAAGGCTGGCTTAAACGACGATGCCAGCGATGCCGGCAAGCTGCTCAACTACTACCAGTTCAGTACTGGCCGGGAAACGGAAGGGCTGGCTAGCTATAAGGGTGAGCTTTACCTTAACTTGAACCACCCAACCGAAACCTTGAAGGTCAACCGGATTAAGTAATTTTAAATGTGTGCAAAATAGTGTGATTAAAAAAGTGTGGAAGTTAGAAATATAATGAAAAAGGGGATTAAGTATTTAAGCTTGGTCTTTTTCCTAGGCCTCTTTTTCCAAGGAAAAAGTGTGCAAGCTGAAGCCTTAACAACCAAGGTGATTGGCAATAAGAACTATGGCATCTATGCCAGCCTTGGCAAGGTGCCGGTCAAGTATCAGGTTAAGCGAAAAGTTTACAGTAAAAAGAAAAAGCGCTATGTGATTAAAAAGGTAACCAAGACCAAGCTAGTTTGGAAATTTGGCAAAAAGCTGGCAAATTCTCGGGAATTTAAATTGGCCCATGTCCAGTCTCAAAGCTACAAGGTCTACCAAGGCAAGCGCTACTACTTTGTCTATGTTGATGGCCGGGCGATCGGCTATGTCAACGAGAAGGCTTTTGCCAGAAATAAAGCGGAAGTCGTTAATGAAGTCAGTCTGGTTAACAATCCAAACGACACGACCGGCTTTGACGTCCGGGATGCCGTGAACTACATTACTGACAGCCACGGCAGCGTGGTCGACAAGTACCAGGTCAAGACCAATGTTGACCGGATTTCTGAAAAAACGCCAGGGATTTACTGGGTGACTTTTAAGTATGGGAAAGCTCATGCCAAGGTCAAGGTCACTGTGCGGCGCAATCCTAAAGAAGGGCTGAGCAAGGCGGATAAAAAGCCAGGTAAGGGCGGTAACTTTGCCAAAACCTGGTTCCCTCAGCAGCTGGCGAATCGCGGAAACTTTAACGCGCAAGTTTTCCCTCATACTTATTGGGGTAGCGATAAGACCGGCAAAAAGAAAGCCGCTAAACTGACGACCAAATTCTATGAGCCCAATAGTTTTAGTCTTTTAGCCGGAAGCGTTGAGACTAATGTCCGGACTAATGTTCAAGGCTTAGATGTCTATGGTCAAGACATGGTAACGACCAACTTTTATGGAGTCGGTCAAGCTGCTCAAGAGGGTGCTAATGGCCGGGTAATCCTTTATCACCTAAATAGCGTGCCAACTTATGCCTTGCAGTACATTCCAACAAATACCTTAAATTTGGCTACTTGGAAGTACTATGTTAAAAATATTCGGATTAGCCCTTGGATCAAGCTAGGCCATGGTCAGTCAGTGGGGTCAACTGGACGTTATATCTATGAACTAGCCAACTGGAACCGGGCTAAAAAGCCAATGTCTAATGAACTGCTGCAGATTGACAAAAAGACCATGCTGGTCAAGAAAATTTGGACCTTTAAGGTGGCTAATGGTGCACTAAAGTACAACCGCTACTTCTTAAATGCCGATGTAACAGATGACAACACCATCTTGGCCTTGTTCCACAACAAGTCCAAGGGCCGGTACGAATTCTGGCAGATTAAGCGAAGCGGCAACACTTTTACCGCTAAAGAGGCAGCTGCTGTGGACGGCGACCTGATTTCTAACTCTAGCCAGGTCCAAGGCTTTACCTACAATGTGGCCCACAAGTACTACTACATCGCCTTTAACGACTTCTTGTTTAAGATTTCGGCCAAGGGCAACCTGGTCAACTACTACCGCTTCCACGCTAATCGGGAAGTGGAAGGCCTGGCCAGCTACAAGTCCAAGATCTATGTGGCTATGAACCACCGGGCAGAAGTTCTGGACTCAACCGCCTTTAGATAGTTTTTTACCGTCAAAAGCCGTGCAATTATGCACGGCTTTTCTTTTTTGCTAAGCAAAAGCGAATGATGTTTTGAAAGGGTGGAAAAATAGTTCATCTTTCTCTTTAAAAAAGTCTCTTTTTCTGTTATTCTAGGGGGAGTAAGACAGGAGGAACTAACGTGACTAGTAGAATCAGTGTCGTAATGGGCTCGTCATCTGATTGGGGCTACATGCAGGAAGCCTGCAAGCTGCTTGATCAATTTGGTGTCGAGTATGATAAGAAGGTTATTTCCGCACACCGGATGCCGCAAGAAATGTTTGACTTTGCCCGCGAAGCTAAGGACAAGGGCGTAAAGGTGATTATCGCTGGGGCCGGCGGTGCTGCTCACTTGCCAGGGATGCTGGCCGCTAACACTCCGTTGCCGGTCATTGGCTGCCCAGCCAAGACCAGTGCCTTGGGCGGGATGGACTCCCTTTTGTCCATCGTCCAAATGCCAGCTGGCATCCCGGTGGCGACGACCGCCATTGGCCCAGCCGGTGCCAAGAACGCCGCTTTGCTGGCCATGCAGATCTTGGGCTTAAGCGACCCAGACTTGCAAGACAAGATCGTGGAATACCGTAAGCAGATGCACGACCAAGCTAAAGAAAGCAGTGCCGACCTTGTCTATTAAGATTATGCCAGGGCAAACGATCGGGATTATCGGCGGGGGCCAGCTGGGGCAAATGCTGACCTTTGACGCCAAGGCCAGCGGGATGAAGGTTATTATTTTAGACCCAACGCCGGCTTGTCCAGCTGCTCAAGCTGCTGATGACCAGATCGTGGCCGAATACCGCGACTTAGCTGCCATTCAAGAACTGGCTGACCGCTGCGACGTTTTGACCTATGAATTTGAAAATGTCGACTTAAAGGCTTTAGACAGCGTAAAAGACAAGGTCTTCATTCCGCAAGGGACTAAGCTGCTTTATACCACCAATAACCGGATCCGGGAAAAGACTTTTATCGAAAGTGCCGGCTGTGAAGTAGCCAAGTTTAGAGCGGTGAAAAATCGTGCTGATTTAGAAAGTGCCGTTAAAGAATTAGGCCTGCCAGCGGTCCTCAAGACCTGTGAAGGCGGCTATGATGGTAAGGGGCAAGTCGTTTTAAAGAGCGAAGCTGACCTGGACAAGACCGGTGACGTTTTGGCGTGTGGCGACTGCATCTTGGAAAAGTTCGTTGACTTCCGCATGGAAGCCTCCGTCATGGTGGCCCGGAACGTTGATGGGCAAATCACCGTCTTTCCAGTCAGTGAAAACATCAACCAAGGGGAAATCCTGCACGAAAGCATCGTTCCAGCCAGAATTTCTCCCGAATTAGCGGATAAGGCTAAAGAAGATGCCGTCAAGATTGCCAAGGCCATCGACCTCTGTGGCATCTTGGGCGTAGAAATGTTCGTAACGAAAGACGACCGGATCGTCATTAATGAACTGGCTCCGCGGCCGCACAATTCTGGCCACTATTCTATTGAAGCCTGCAACTTCTCCCAGTTTGCCGTTCACAACCGCGCCATTTGCAACTGGCCGCTGCCTGAAATCAAGCTGCTAAGCCCAGTTGTCATGGTGAATGTCTTGGGCCAGCATGTAGCAGGCGTCCGCAAGCTGATCGTGGAAAAGCCGCAGTGGTCCTTCCACGACTATGGCAAGGCCGAAGTGCGGGAAAATCGGAAGATGGGTCACGTCACGATTTTAACCGACGATATCGACCAAACCTTAGCAGAAATCGCTGCTACCAAGGTTTGGGATGAATAATTTTTCTAGAAGATCAAAAAAAGAAGATACATAATTAAGCAACAAGGGTGAAAAAACATGATTGAACGTTACACCAGACCTGAAATGGGTGCCATTTGGACCGATGAAAAGAAGTACGAATGCTGGCTGGCAGTTGAAATTGCCGCTGACGAAGCTTGGTCAAAGCTCGGCCACATTCCTGCTGAAGACGTTGAAAAGATCAAGAAGAACGCCAAGTTCAGCGTTGACCGAATTAATGAAATTGAAGCCGTGACTCACCACGACGTAATCGCCTTCACCAGAACGGTTTCTGAATCTTTGGGGCCAGAAAAGAAGTGGGTTCACTACGGCTTGACCAGTACCGACGTCGTTGACACGGCCCAGGGCTACCAATTAAAGCAGGCTAATGACATCTTGAGAAAAGACATCCAAGACTTCATCGACATCTTGGCTAAGCGCGCCGTCGAATTCAAGGACACGGTCTGCATGGGCCGCACCCACGGCATCCACGCAGAGCCAACCACTTTTGGCTTGAAGTTTGCCCGCTGGTACTCAGAAATGAAGCGCAACCAAGAACGCTTTGAACACGCTGCCCGCGGCGTTGAAGCTGGCAAGATCTCTGGTGCCGTAGGTACCTTTGCCGAAGTGGACCCAGAAGTTGAAGCATATGTCTGCAAAAAGCTGGGCTTGCACGCGCAAGAAATTTCTACGCAGGTTCTGCCACGCGACCTTCACGCTGAATACATTGCTGCGATTGCCTTGGTAGCTACTTCTATTGAAAACATCGCAACCGAAATCAGATCCTTGCAAAGAACCGAAATCCATGAAGTTGAAGAACACTTTGCCAAGGGGCAAAAGGGCTCTTCTGCCATGCCTCACAAGAGAAACCCAATTGGCTCGGAAAACATGTGCGGGATGGCCAGAGTTCTGCGCGGCAACATGGTAACTGCTTACGAAGACGTAACCTTGTGGCACGAAAGAGACATCTCACACTCAGCAGCTGAAAGAGTCATCTTGCCAGACTCAACCATTGGCCTAGACTACATGTTGAACCGGATGGGCAAGATCTTGAAGAACCTGGATGTCTTCCCAGAAACCATGAAGAAGAACATGGACAAGACCTTGGGCTTGATCTACTCTGGCCGTGTTCTTTTGAAGCTGGTTGAAAGCGGCTTGAGCAGAGAAGCAGCTTACGACTTGATTCAACCATACACCGCCAAGTGCTGGGCTGAACAAGTGCCATTTAGACCGCTTCTGGAAGCTGACCCAACCATTCAAAAGCAATTGACTAAGGAAGACTTAGACGATGCCTTTGACTACCACTGGCACCTGCGTCACGTAGACGACATCTTCAAGCGTCTAGGCTTGGAATAAGCAATTACTCAAAATAGTAATTATTTAACAGAATTTTTACTTAAAAAAGCAACTTTCACGAGTTGCTTTTTTGTTCGACTTTTTTGCTGAAAAACTGTGAAATAGAAGTAAGGCAATCTTTTTATTAGGATTTATCCGACTATATCCCGAACGTTAATAAAAAATGTTCGCAAATACCTTGACCTCTTTTCTTTAAGTTGTTAGACTTAATGCAAGAAGTGAATTACGAATAGTAATTTCCCTTAACATTGTTATAGTTCGTATTAATCGGAGGGTTAAAAATGGCAGAATTGCTTTATCGCGGTAAGACTAAGGAAATGTGGACCACTGACGATCCAGAAGTTTTGCGGGCAGTCTACAAGGACGACGCTACGGCTTTGGATGGCTTGAAGCACGACGTGTTCCAAAACAAGGGCGAGCTCGACGCCGAAATTTCCACTTTAGTTTTCGAATATTTGATGAAGCATGGCGTGAAGACGCACTTTATTAAGCGTTTATCAAAAACCGAACAATTGGTTAAGAAAGTCAAGATGATCGACCTGGAAGTCGTTACTCGCAACATTGCGGCTGGGTCTTTCTGCAAGCGTTACGGCATTAAAGAAGAAGGTGCCAAGCTGGACACCCCAGTTGAAGAATTGTTCATGAAGAGCGACGAGCTGCACGACCCACTGATGAACGAATCAGATGCCATTGCCTTCCACTTGCTCACTCATGAAGAACATGAACAAATCTGGGAAATCTCCCGCCAAGTCAACAAGCTTTTGACCAAGCTCTTCAGAGAAGCTGGCATGGAACTGGTTGACTTCAAGATCGAATTTGGTACCTTGCCAAACGGCGAAGTTGTCTTAGCTGACGAATTTTCACCTGACAACTGCCGCCTGTGGGACATCGCCACTAAGGACCACATGGACAAGGACGTTTACCGCCGGCAAATCGGCAACTTGATTGATGTTTATGAAAGAGTATTGGCCCGGCTGAAGGATGCCCTGGCTAAGGAGGATTAACAAATGACTACTGTTCGGATTTACGTAACTTACAAGCAATCAGTTTTTGACCCACAAGGTGAAGCCATCACCAACTCAATTCACTCTTTAGGCCACAGTGAAGTTAAGGGCGTTAAGGTCGGCAAGTTCTTCGACGTGACCATCGAAGAAGGCAGCAAGCCAGTTGAAGAAACTGTTAAGGAAATCTCAGAAGAACTTTTGGTTAACTTCAACATGGAAACTTACAGCTACAAGGTCTTGGAGGAAAAATAATGAAGTTTGCGGTAATTCAATTCCCAGGCTCAAACTGTGACATTGACCTTTACGAAGCTCTGCACACGGTTTGCGGTGCTGATGTCGCTTACGTGCCATCCAAGGAAAGCAGTCTTGATGGTTTTGACGCAGTCATGCTGCCAGGCGGCTTTTCCTACGGTGACTACCTGCGGGCCGGTGCGATTGCTCGCTTTACCAACATCATGCCAGCCATCGTTGACATGGCTAAAGCTGGCAAGCCTGTCTTTGGGACCTGCAATGGTTTCCAAATTTTGACTGAAGCAGGCCTTTTGCCAGGTGCCTTGAAGCGGAACGACTCTTTGAAGTTCGTCTGCAAGACGGTGGAACTAGAAGTTGAAAACAACAACACGATTTTCACTTCTGAATACCAAAAGGGTGAAAAGATCAACTTGCCAATCGCCCACGCTGACGGGTCCTTTTACGCTGACCCAGAAACCTTGAAGCAGATTGAAGACAACGGCCAAGTTGTTTTCCGCTACTCAAAGGAAAACCCTAATGGTTCTTTGAACAACATTGCCGGCATTACCAACGAACGCGGCAACGTTTTAGGCATGATGCCTCACCCAGAAAGAGCTGTTGAAGCCTTGCTGGGCAACACTGACGGCTTGCGTTTATTTAAGTCAATTTTGGATCACGCGGAGGTAAAAGCATAATGATGCAGGAAATGACTCCAGAAGAAATTAAAGAAAAGAAGCCTTATCTTGATTGGAGCTTGTCTGAAGAAGAATACAACTACATCAGTGAAAAATTGCTCCACCGCCTGCCAAACTACACTGAAACTGGTCTTTTCTCTGCCATGTGGAGTGAACACTGCTCATACAAGAAGTCAAAGCCAGTTTTGCGCCTCTTCCCAACCAAGGGCCCAAGAATCTTGCAAGGGCCAGGTGAAGGTGCCGGCGTTGTTGATATTGGCGATGGCCAAGCGGTCGTTTTCAAGGCTGAAAGCCACAACCACCCAACTGCCGTTGAACCTTACCAAGGGGCAGCGACTGGCGTTGGCGGCATCTTGCGTGACGTCTTCAGCATGGGGGCTCGTCCTGTAGCTACTTTGGACTCCCTCCACTTTGGCGAATTAGACGACGCTCACACCCGCTGGCTGTTAAACGAAACTGTCGCTGGGATCGGTGGCTACGGCAACTGCATGGGCATCCCAACTGTCGGCGGTGAACTGACTTTTGACGACATCTACAAGGGCAACCCAGTCATGAACGCCATGAGCGTTGGTCTGTTGGACGTTAAGGACATGCAAAAGGGTGTAGCTCAAGGTGAAGGCAACGCCGTAATGTACGTCGGCGCCAAGACCGGCCGTGACGGGATCCATGGTGCTACTTTTGCTTCTCACTCCTTTGACTCTGAACACGAAAGCCAACGTTCAGCCGTCCAAGTCGGCGACCCATTTATGGAAAAGCTCTTGCTTGAAGCCTGCCTGGAATTGACCCAAAAGCACGCTGACTGGTTGGTCGGCATCCAAGACATGGGGGCAGCCGGGATCGTTTCTTCAAGCTCTGAAATGGCTTCAGAAGGCAAGTCCGGCATGGAACTGAACCTGGACCTTGTTCCGCAGCGTGAACCTGGCATGTCCGCTTACGAAATCATGCTGAGCGAATCTCAAGAAAGAATGCTACTCTGCGTGAAGAAGGGCCACGAAGAAGACGTTAAGAAGATTTTTGACTTCTACGACTTAGACGCTGTCGTAATCGGCCACATTACCGCTGGTCACAACTACGTTTTGCGCCACCACGGCGAAGTTGTCTGCGACATTCCAGTTTCCAGCCTGACTGAAGACGTTTTGGAAGAACCAAGCGAAGAAAAGCAGCCACAGCACATGCTGGATGACGCAGCTAAGCCTGCCTGGGAACCAGAAATCAAGGACCTGGCTGAGACTTACAAGAAGATGCTGGCTCAGCCAACTGTTGCTTCTAAGGAAATGTTCACTCAGACTTACGACTCCATGGTTAGAACCTCAACTGTGGTTGGGCCTGGTGAAGACAGCGGCGTTCTCCGCATCCGCGGCACCCACAAGGGGATTGCCATGACCACTGACGGCAATGGCCGCTTCATTTACCTGGACCCAGAAATTGGGGGCAAGCGGGCCGTTGTTGAAGCAGCTGACAACATTATTGCCAGCGGCGCAGAACCACTGGCCATTACTGACTGCTTGAACTACGGCAACCCTAACGAACCAGAAGTCTTCTGGGAACTCCACCACTCAGTCATGGGGATTGCCAAGGCTTGTGAAGTTTTGGAAACGCCAGTTGTTTCTGGTAACGTTTCTCTTTACAACGAAACCGATGACAAGTCCATCTACCCAACCCCAATGATCGGGATGGTTGGTTTGGTGAAGAACCTGGATCACCTGGTAAGAGACAGCTTCCAAGAAGCTGGCGACGACCTGTACCTGGTTGGTCAAACCGGTGCCGACTACGCAGGTTCTGAACTGCAAAAGATGCTGGTTGGCGAGATCTCCGGCAGCTTGAACGACCTTGACTTAGACCACATTCATGACTACCAAAAGCGCCTTTTGGCCGAAATGGAAGCAGGCCACGTAGCCAGTGCCCACGACTTAAGCGAAGGCGGCTTGGCCGTATCTTTGGCTGAATCCAGTTTTGGCCACGAAATTGGTGCTGACATCAAGTCTGACTTGACCAGTGCAGAATTCTTCAGTGAAACCCCAGGCCGCTTCTTGGTCAGCGTTCCAAGCGAATTCTCAGCAGAATTTGCGGAAAAATTGGGCCAAGATGCAGTTAAACTGGGCCAAACTGGTGGCGACAGCTTGAAGGTCGCTTTGAAGGACCAAGCAGCTGACTTGCCAGTAGCAGAACTGAAGCAAATTTGGGAGGAAGCCCTGCCATGCCTTATGAAATTAAAGGATTAAATGAAGAATGCGGCGTTTTCGGCATCTTTAACGTGCCTGACGCAGCCAATGTGACCTACTTTGGCTTGCACGCCCTCCAGCACCGCGGCCAGCAAGGCGCCGGCATCGTTGCTAGCGATGGGCAAAAGCTGCGGCAATTTAGAGACAGAGGCCTTTTGTCAGAAGTCTTCTCAAACCCGGCTGACCTGGACTTTTTAAAGGGCAACATGGCTATTGGCCACGTCCGCTATGGTACGGCTGGCTCTGACTCTTTGGCTAACGTGCAGCCATTCCTTTTCCACTTCCAAGATGGGGAAATTGCGCTTTGCCATAACGGCAACCTGACTAATGCTCAAACCTTGAAAAAGCGCCTAGAAGATTCCGGCTCAGTTTTCCAATCAAGCTCAGACACTGAAGTCTTGATCCACCTGATTCGCCGCAAGGTGAGAATGCCTTTTATCGAAGCCTTGAAGGCCAGCTTGAACGAAGTTAAAGGTGGCTTTGCCTTCTTGCTGATGACCAAGGACACTTTGTATGCTGCCCTTGACCCTAATGGCTTTAGACCATTAGTTTTAGGCCAAACGGATGAAGGTAGCTACGTGGTAGCTAGTGAATCTTGCGCCCTTGACGCGGTTCACGCTAAGCTGATCCGGGACGTGCAGCCTGGTGAACTTCTCATCATCAACAAGGATGGAATCAAGATCGACCACTACACGACCGAAACCCAGCTGGCTGTCTGCTCCATGGAATACATCTACTTTGCCCGGCCTGACTCCATCATGCACGGCGTCAACATCCACACAGCTAGAAAGCGGATGGGGATGCTGCTGGCTAAAGAGCAGCCAGCTCCAGAAGATGCGGACATGGTTATTGGGGTACCAAACTCCTCCTTGTCAGCAGCAACTGGCTACGCTGAAGCTGCCGGCTTGCCATATGAAATGGGCTTGATCAAAAACCAATACATCGCCCGGACCTTCATCCAGCCAACCCAAGCCTTGCGTGAACAAGGCGTGAAGATGAAGCTGGCTCCAGTCCGCGGGGTGGTTGCCGGCAAAAATATTATCGTTGTCGACGACTCCATCGTTCGCGGGACCACTTCCCGCCAGATTGTGCAAATGCTGAAAGAAGCCGGCGCTAAGTCAGTCCACATGCGGATTGCTTCACCGCCTTTCAAGTACCCGCACTTTTACGGGATCGACATTTCTGAGCGGCAAGACCTGATGGCTGCCAAGTACTCGGTAGAGGACATGTGCAAGCTGATCGGGGCGGACAGTTTAGGCTTTTTGAGCATTCCAAGCCTGATCAAGGCCATTGACATTCCAGATGCTGGCGATGCACCAAACGGCGGTTTGACGGTAGCTTACTTTGACGGCAAGTACCCAACTCCTCTCTATGACTATGAACAGCAGATCAAGGAGCCGCTTCATATCGTGCCAGTTGATGAAGTTTTGAAAAAACAACACAGAGGTGAATAATCGTGAATCGCTATAAGGATGCTGGCGTTGACGTTAATGCAGGTTATGAATTAGTTCGGCGGATCAAGGGGGCTGTTGCCTCCACCAAGCGCCCAGGCTATGTGGGCAATATTGGCGGCTTTGGCGGTCTCTTTGACCTGGATTCTCTTGGCTACAAGCACCCAGTCCTGGTTTCCGGGACTGACGGCGTAGGGACCAAGCTGATGATTGCCCAAAAGATGGGCAAAAACGACACTGTCGGCATTGACGCTGTTGCCATGTGCGTCAACGACGTCTTGGCTCAAGGTGCTGAACCGCTCTTTTTCCTGGACTACATTGCCTGCGGCCACAATGACCCGGCGCTGCTTGCAGAAGTCGTTCAAGGCGTAGCTGAAGGCTGCAAGCAGTCCGGTTCCAGCCTGATCGGCGGGGAAACGGCTGAAATGCCAGACATGTATGCGGCTGACGAATACGACTTGGCCGGCTTTACGGTTGGCGTTGCCGAAAAAGACCGCCTCTTGTCTGTCGACACTCCTCAAGAAGGGGATGTCCTCTTGGGCCTAGCCTCAACCGGCGTTCACTCTAATGGTTTTTCTTTGGTAAGAAAAATCCTCTTTAAAGACCATGACGTTGACTTAAACGACAAGCCTGAAGAATTAAAGGGCAAGTCAGTTGGCGAAAGCCTTTTGGCACCAACCAAGATTTATGTGAAGGAAGTCTTGCCGCTGATCCGGCAAGACCTGGTTCACGGCGTGGCCCACATCACTGGGGGCGGCCTCATTGAAAACGTTCCGCGGATGTTTAATGACGGCTTGCAAGCCCAAATTACGGCCGGCAGCTGGGATGTCCCAGATATCTTTAACTACCTCCGCAAGCTTGGTGACTTGTCAGACGAAGACTGCTACCAAACCTTTAACATGGGCGTGGGCATGATTTTAGCCGTTCCAGCTGAAGCTAAGGCAGATGCCATCCGTGAGCTGCAAGCAGCCGGTGAAAAGGTCTTTGAAGTTGGTAAGCTGATTAAGCGTCCAGAAGGCGCCGAAAAGGTTGTTATTAAATAGGTAGAAAAATGAAAGTAGCAATTTTTGCATCCGGCAACGGGACTAACTACGAAGTCCTGGCCGAACATTTTCAAAGTGGCGATTTGCCAGGTGAACTCGCTTTGCTTTTTTGCGACCATCCCGATGCACCGGTGATCAAGCGGGCAGAAAAGTTCCACACGCCAGTGGTAACTTTTACCGTTAAGTCCTGCGGGGGCAAGCAAAAGTACGAAGAAAAGATCCTGCAAGTCTTAAAGGACTACCAAATCGACTTTATTGCCTTGGCTGGCTACATGCGGGTGATTGGGTCAACGATCTTGGACGAATATGAAGGTCGGATCGTCAACCTCCACCCAGCTTATCTGCCAGCCTACCCAGGTTTGCACTCAATCGAAAGAGCCTTTGCCGACCACGTTAATGAAACGGGCGTCACTGTCCACTACATTGACTCTGGTTTAGACTCCGGTCCAGCAATTGCGCAAAAGCACGTGCCACTTTATGATGATGACACGGTTGAGACCCTGGAAGCCCGGGTTCACGAATGTGAACACCACCTTTATCCAGAAGCCTTGAAGAAGGCCTTGTTAAAATTTGAAAAGGAGAACAGCAAGTAATGAAGCGTGCACTTGTAAGTGTTTCAGATAAGACCAACCTGGTTCCTTTTGTTAAGGGCTTAGTTGAAAACGACTACGAAATCGTCTCAACTGGCGGTACCAAGCGCGTTTTGGACGAAGCCGGCATCCCAACCATCTCAGTTGAAGACGTGACTGGCTTCCCAGAAATCCTGGATGGCCGGGTTAAGACTCTTAACCCATACATCCACGGCGGGCTTTTGGCAAGACGGGAATTGCCAGAACACATGGCAACCTTGAAGGAACACAAGATTACGCCAATCGACCTGGTTTGCGTTAACCTGTATCCTTTTAAAGAAACCATCGAAAAGCCAGACGTAAGCTTGGCCGAAGCCATTGAAAACATTGATATCGGCGGTCCAAGCATGGTGCGGTCAGCTTCTAAGAACTACCGCGACGTGACGATTGTCGTAGACCAAAAAGACTACGATTTGGTTTTGGGCGAAATCAAGGAAAGTGGCAACACCACCTTGGAAACCAGAGCCAAGCTGGCTGCTAAGGCCTTCCGCCTGACTGCTTCCTACGACGCCTTGATCTCCCAATACCTGACGGAAAAGGCTGGCGAAACCGCTCCAGAAAAGCTGACTTTGACTTACGACTTAAAGGAAGCCATGCGCTACGGCGAAAACAGCCACCAAAAGGCTTGGCTTTACGAAGACGCTTTGCCAAAGGCCTTCTCAATTTTGCAAGCTGAACAATTAAACGGCAAGCAATTGTCATATAACAACATCAAGGACGCTGACGAAGCTTTAAGATGCGTTCGCGAATTCGACAAGCCAACTGTGGTTGCCATGAAGCACATGAACCCATGCGGGATCGGTCAAGCAGACACCATCGAAGAAGCTTGGGACCGGGCATACGACGCTGACCCAGTCTCCATTTTTGGCGGGGTCATCGCTTTAAACCGCAAGGTGGATCTGGCAACGGCTGAAAAGATGCACAAGATCTTTTTGGAAATCATCATCGCTCCTGACTACGATGAAGATGCCTTGAAGGCCTTGACCACCAAGAAGAAGAACCTGCGGGTCTTGAAGCTGGACTTTAACAAGAAAGACGAAGCCAGCCGCCACGAAACGGTTTCTGTCATGGGCGGACTTTTGGTCCAAGACCAAGACATCTTGGATGAAGACCCAGCTGGCTGGGAATGCGTAACGAACGTAAAGCCGACCAAGGAACAGCTTGAAACCCTGCTCTTTGCCTGGAAGGCAGTAAAGCACACCAAGTCCAACGCTATCGTGGTTGCTAACGACGAACGGACTTTGGGCGTAGGTGCCGGCCAGCCAAACCGGATTGACTCTGAAAAGATTGCTATCAAGCACGCTGAAGAATACCTGGATGACCGGGCAGTCATTGCCAGTGACGCCTTCTTCCCATTCAACGACTGCGTGGAATATGCTGGCAAGCACGGCATCAAGGCTATCGTTCAGCCAGGCGGCTCAGTGCGTGACCAAGAATCTATTGACATGGCCAACAAGTACGGCATCGCCATGGTCTTTACCGGCGTTCGTCACTTTAGACACTAATAAGGAAAGTGGCAAAAATGAAAGACATGAAAGTTTTGGTTGTTGGCTCTGGTGGCCGGGAATACGCGGTCGCTCGGGCTTTGAAAAAGAGTCCTTTAGTGAGTGAAGTTTACTGTGCTCCCGGCAACAGCGGCTTGGACCAAATCGGGGTCAAGCAGCTGGACATTGCTGAAGACGACTTCAAGGGCTTGAAGGATTTTGCCATCAAGGAACAGATTGCTTGGACCTTTGTGGGCCCAGAAGATGCCTTGGTAGCCGGGATTGTGGACTACTTCCACGCTTTTGACCTGAAGATTTTTGGGCCAAATGCCCGCGCGGCCCAGCTAGAAGGGTCAAAGGATTACGCTCTCCGCTTTATGGAAAAATACGGCGTACCGCACCCATGTTATGACACCTTCCAAGATGCAGAAAGTGCGATCCAAGCACTGCCGGAATACGGCTTGCCAGTTGTCTTAAAAGAAGACGGCTTGGCTGGTGGCAAGGGCGTGGTCATTGCCGAAGACCAAGAAACGGCGGAAAGCACCCTGCGGGAAATATTTGACAAGGGGCAAAAGCAGGTTGTCTTAGAAGAATTCCTGACTGGTCCTGAATACTCTGTCTTTGCTGTGATGCAAGGCGGGGAATACCGCCTGTTGCCATTAGCTCAAGACCACAAGCGAGCTTATGACGACGACAAGGGGCCAAACACCGGCGGCATGGGTTCATACAGCCCGGTTCCGCAATTGTCAAAGGAAGAATATGACGAAATTGTCGACCAGCTGGTCAAGCCAACGGCTGCGGGTCTAGAAAAGGGTGGCTACGACTACCACGGTGTTTTATACCTAGGACTCATGATGACTGCAAAGGGTCCGAAGATGATCGAATATAACGTTCGTCTGGGTGACCCAGAAACCGAAGTTGTCTTGCCGCGTCTGGCTAGTGACCTGGCTGAACTGGTTGATGCCAATGTGAACGACCGGGAAATGCCAGAAGTCAAGGAAACAGACGATGCTGTCCTTGGCGTGATCTTGGCCGCTGAAGGCTACCCAAAGAGCCCAGTCAAGGGGCAAAAATTGGGCACCTTCCCAGCTGAAGACGGGATTGCGGTTGACTACGCCAATGTTAAGGCAGATGAAGCCGGGGAACTTTTAGGCAACGGTGGCCGGATCTTGATGGTCCGGGCAACTGCCAAGGATCTAGATGCTGCCCAAGAGCACGTTTACTCTTACTTAAAGAAGCTGGACATTCCACAAACCTTCTACCGCCACGACATTGGCTTTAGAGCCACCGGCAAGAAGTACGTGGATTAAGCAAACTCTCAAAATTTGAACTATAACCTAAGAAGCTAGTCAATCTAGCTTCTTTTCTTTTGCCAAAAATACCCTCACAAATGGCCAAATATTGGGATCTCTGAGAAAAATTAAACAAAAATGATAAATAAGGTTGACATGAGAGAAAAAATAAAATAGAATAAAAGCAACTTAAGATTAAAAGGAGCTGAGAACAATGAAATCATCTATGTGTCATCAAATGAATAATTCAATGCTGTTCTCAGCTGTCGTCATTACTCTCTTGCAAATTATGTAGAGCTCATTATGAGCTCTTCTTCGGTTGTTTTTGTGAGTGAGCTCAGATGATCCGGATATGAGTCTTCGCTCACAAGGGTGAGTGAAGGCTCTTTTAATTTTAGTTTAACTATACAAGCGTAAATAAAAGGTCTAATCAATTTTTGAAAGAGGAATCGTTATGAACTTCAAGAAATTTTTCGGTGTTGCAGCTGCAACCATGATGTCCGCTGCCGCTTTAACCGGCTGTGCCACTGCTAAGACTAGCTCAAACTCAGGCAACAAGGCTACTGACAACAAGATCAGAATCGGCGTAAACCTGGAATTATCTGGTTCCGTTGCCAGCTACGGTCAACAAGAAAAGAAGGGTGTTACTTTAGCAGCTGAACAAATCAACAAGAAGGGCGTTAAGATCGGCGGCAAGACTTATAAGGTTAAGCTTTATGTCAGCGACAACAAGTCATCCACGTCAACTGCTGCTTCTGTTGCTGCTCAACTTGCCAACTCAGACAAGATCGTGGCTGAAGTTGGTCCAGCCGCAACTGCTTACGCAACGGCTTCAATCTCCAACTTAACTAAGGCTGGCGTGCCACTGGTTTCACCATCAGCAACTGCTGCTGAATTTACCCAAACTAAGAGCGGCCAAACCCAAAAGTACGTCTTCCGTTCATGCTTCATCGACCCATTCCAAGGTAAGAAGGCTGCGGACTTCATGTACAACACCCTGAAGAAGAGAAAGGTCGCTGTTGTTGCCGACAACTCAACTGACTACGGTACTGGTCTTACCAAGTCCTTCACTACTGAATTCAAGAAGCTGGGCGGCAAAGTTGTAACTACCCAATACTTCCAATCAGGTGACAAGGACTTCAACTCAACTCTGACTACGGTGAAGGGTAAGAACCCAGACGCAGTTTACCTGCCAGGCTACTACACTGAACTTGGCTTAGTTCTGAAGCAAGCTCGTGAAATGGGCATCAAGGTTCCATTCGTCGGCGGCGACGGCATGGGTTCACCAAAGCTGGCACAAATCGCTGGTAACAAGAACGCAACTAACGTTTACTACACTACCCACTTCTCAACCAAGTCAACTGACCCTGCAGTTACTAAGTTCCTGAAGGTTTACAAGGCTAAGTACCACGAAGATCCAGCTGTCTTCTCATCATTAGCTTACGATGCTGTTTACATGGTTGTTAAGGCCGCTCAAAACGAAGGCGAAGTTTCATCAAGCGCTGTTCAAAAGGGCTTAGCTAACCTGAAGAACTTCAAGGGTGTTACTGGTTCAATCACCATGGACTCCAAGCACAACCCACAAAAGTCAGTTGTTGTTGAACAAATGACTAACGGCAAGATCGCTAAGGCTTACACTGTTAAGTAACAGTTTTTAGCGTAGCAAATCAAGGAGGTTTTAAATTTGCAAACATTTTTTCAGCAATTGATAAATGGACTGTCGCTCGGTAGCATTTATGCTTTGCTGGCTCTGGGGTACATGATCGTTTATGGTATCTCCAAGCTGCTGAACTTTGCTCACGGTGACGTCTACATGCTAGGTGCATACTGGGGCTACTACACCATCAACTACCTGCACTTTGGCTTTTTAGCCGCCTTGATCACTGCTATGCTGGCCTGCGGTTTAGCTGGGGTGATTATCGAAGCTGTTGCCTACCGGCCACTGCGTAACGCACCCCGGGTTGCCGCTTTGATTACGGCTATCGGTGTTTCTTACTTTTTGGAAAACGGGATGTCTTACCTGGTAACGTCAGATACCAGAAACTTCCCGCAGGTTATCAAGAGAAAGACTTTTGATCTTGGTGGCGTGTCAATTTCTAACATTCAGCTGATCATCTTTGCGACCACGATCGTTTTGATGGCGGCTCTGGTTTACATTATCAACCATACCAAGACTGGCCGGGCCATGCGGTCAGTGTCAACTGACTATGACGCAGCCAGCCTGATGGGGATCAACATCAACCACGCGGTTTCCATCACCTTCGCCTTGGGGAGTGCCTTAGCGGGTGCTGCCGGCGTTTTGATTGGGATGTACTACAACTCAATTGACCCTCTGATGGGAATGACTCCTGGTATCAAGGCCTTCGTTGCCGCCGTTTTAGGCGGGATCGGCTCCATTCCTGGTGCTGCTGTTGGTGGCTTCTTGATCGGTCTTTTGGAAACGGCCGTTCAAGCTCTGGGCTTCTCAGCCTTCAGAGATGCTGCCGTTTATGTCGTATTAATCGTAATCCTGCTCGTATTGCCAGGCGGTCTGTTTGGCAAGAAGCAAGTTGAAAAGGTTTAGGAGGACAAGTCAGACATGAAAAAGAATTTGAAATACAATCTTTGCTGGCTGGTCCTGATGGTGGCAGGTTTCTACCTGATCAACACCTTGATGCTGACAGGCGTCATCAATACCTTTATTGAAAACATGCTGGTGACGATCGGGATTAACATTATCTTGGCCGTTGGCTTGAACTTGATCATTGGTTTCTCTGGTCAGTTCTCGCTGGGCCACGCCGGTTTCATGGCCTTGGGTGCCTATGCAACTGGGATCATGACCCAAACCATGAATTCAGCAGGTGGCTTTTACCTGTCAATCTTGGTCGGCGTAGTCATTTCCATTATCGTGGCCTTGATCGTCGGCATTCCAACTCTCCGTCTGCACGGTGACTACTTCGCCATCGCCACGATGGGGGCAGCCGAAATCATCAGAATTGTCATCAACAACATGAAGATCACCAACGGGGCAGCTGGTTTGTTCAACATTCCGCAGTTTGCTACTTGGGACATTGTCTACATCTTTGTTTGCTTGACGACGATCGTCACTGTGAACTTCATTCACTCTAAGAACGGCCGGGCCGTAATTTCAATTCGGGAAAACGAAATTGCTGCTGAAGCCATGGGGGTTAACACTACCAAGTGGAAGCTGTCAGCCTTTGTTTTAGGGGCTGCCACTGCTGCCATCGCTGGTTCTCTTTACGCTTCATATCTGCAAACCATCGTTCCATCCAGCTTCGGCATCATGGAATCAATTACCATTTTGATTTACGCCGTGCTTGGGGGTCTGGGCAGCATCACTGGTACCTTTGTTGCTACCATCTTGCTGGGCGTTTTGGACACGGCCCTTCAAAGCCTGGGCGTTTTGCGGATGGTCTTTTACGCAATTGCCTTGATCGTAATCATGATCTTCAGACCAGGTGGTCTGTTTGGCAAGTGGGAATTCTCATTCAAGCACTTGCTGACCCGCAAGCAAAATGGGGACATGGCTGAAGTTGAAAAAGAAGAAAGCAAATAACGAAGGAGGAACAGAATGACAGAAGCTTTAAGCGCAGATCACATTACCAAAGTGTTCGGCGGTCTGACTGCCGTTGACGATGTTTCTCTGCACGTTAATGAAAAAGAATTGGTGGCATTAATTGGACCAAACGGTGCAGGCAAGACCACTTTCTTCAACTGCTTGACTGGTGTTGCTCCGGCAACGTCTGGCGTAGTTAAGATTGGCGGCCAGGAAGTCAAGAAGAATACCAAAGCTTACAAGGTGGCCCAAATGGGGATTTCCCGGACTTTCCAGAACATCCGGCTTTTTAGCCAGTTGTCCGTTTTGGAAAACATCTTGATTGCCATGACCAACCAATTTAAGGAAGGCTTTTTAACCTCAGTTTTCCGTCTGCCAAGTTTTTACAAGACTGAAGACGAGATGGAAGAAAAAGCAATTGCCTTGCTGAAGGACTTCGACTTGCAAGACGTCATGTACTACCCAGCTGGTGACCTGCCATACGGGACCCAGCGGAAGGTGGAAATCGTCCGGGCTTTGGCAACTCAGCCAAAGATTATCTGCTTAGACGAACCAGCCGCTGGGATGAACCCAGAAGAAACGGCGGACTTGACCCGCTTGATCAAGCGCCTGCAGACTGAATACGGGATTGCCGTTTTGCTGATTGAACACGACATGTCCTTGGTCATGAACCTGGCAGAAAGAATTTACGTTTTGGCTGAAGGCAAGCTTTTGGCCAAGGGGACGCCAGAGGAAATTCAAAACAACCAAGACGTTATCGATGCCTACTTGGGAGGTGGCGTAGATGCCTAATGAAATCTTGAAAGTTGACCATCTCTCAGTAAATTACGGGGCGATTAAAGCCGTTCGCGATGTCAGCTTCGACATCAAGGAGGGCGAAATCGTAACCCTGATTGGGGCTAACGGTGCCGGCAAGTCTACGATCTTGAAGACCATCTCAGGACTCCTCAAGCCAAGTGCCGGCGACATCCTCTTTATGGGTGAGTCTTTGGCTAAGCTGACCGCTCCAAAGATTGTGGCAGCTGGGGTCTCCCAAGTGCCAGAAGGGCGGCGAATCTTTGCCGACATGACGGTTAAGGAAAACCTGCAGCTGGGTGCTTACCTTCGCAAAGACAAGGACGGGATTAACGAGGACATGGAAAAGATGTTCAAGCGTTTCCCAATCTTGAAGGAAAGACAAAAGCAAGACGCCGCTACCTTGTCTGGTGGTGAGCAGCAGATGCTGGCCATGGCTAGAGCCTTGATGGCCCGGCCAAAGCTGCTGTTACTGGACGAGCCATCAATGGGTTTGGCGCCAATCTACATCCAGGAAATTTTTGACATCATTGAAAGCATCAATAAGGAAGGCATGACCGTCCTCTTGATTGAACAAAACGCCCGGCAAGCCTTGAGCATTGCTGATCGTGGCTATGTTCTGGCTTCTGGTGAAGTCAAGATGACGGGTACCGGGCAAGAGCTCTTGCACGACCCAGCCGTCCAAAAGGCCTACCTGGGTGGCTAAAAATTAAACAAAGAAACGTCGCGGATATTGCCGCGGCGTTTTTCTTTGGTTAAAATATAAATAAGAATCAGATTAAAAATCAACTAAGGATTAACTAAAAAATAAACTAGGAAAAGGGGAAGATCATGACAGGCTTTCAAACCCGCTTGGTTCACCAGCCCAAGCAAAACGACAATAACACTGGCGCCGTAACGGTGCCCATTTACAAGGCAACCACCTTTGCCTATCCCAAAATTGGGGCCGAGGTCAAGTATGACTATTCCCGGTCAGGCAACCCGACCAGAAATGCCGTAGAAGAGCAGCTGGCCGACCTGGAAGGCGGCGCTCGTGCCTTTTTATTTGGCTCCGGCATGGCGGCCATTCATGCGGCTTTAGCTATTTTTGAAAAAGGTGACCACATCATTATCGGCGACCAGATTTATGGGGGAACCTTTAGAATCCTCCACCAATTTTTTGAAAATTGGGGACTAGAGGTAACGCCAGTGGATACGAGGGACTTAGCTGCAGTAGAAGGGGCTATCCAATCTAACACCAAGGCTATTTACTTTGAGCCGGTGACGAATCCCTTGTTGCAAGTAACTCCGGTTGCAGGGATTGCGCAAGTGGCTAAAAAGCACGGGCTTTTGACCATCGTGGACAACACCTTCTTGAGCCCATACCTCTTAAATCCAATTGCATATGGGGCAGACCTGGTTGTCCACTCAGCCACCAAGTACTTGTCTGGTCACTCTGACGTTAGCGCCGGGGCCGTGATTGCTAAAGACGAAGAACTAGCTAAGAGAGTCTACTTTGTTCAAAACGCCATCGGCGGGGTCTTGTCACCAGAAGATTCAAACGAGCTCGCCCGCGGGATCAAGACCCTGGCCTTGCGGATGGACCGGCAAGAGGCAAACGTCTTGAAGCTGGTCGCCTTTTTGAAAAAGGAGAAGGGGATTGCTAAGATCTACTATCCAGGCGACCCCGACCTAGCTGGCTATGAAGAGCTAAAAACGGAAGCCAAGGGCGCCGGCGGCGTCTTCTCCTTTGAACTGGATGAAGCATTCTATGATCCGGAAGTCTTCGCCAACTCCTTGGAGATTTTTGCCCTGGCGGTCAGCTTGGGTGCCGTTGAAAGCCTGGTGGAACTGCCAAGCAAGATGAGCCACGCAGAACTGAGCCCAGACGAGCAGCTGGCAGCCGGCATTAAGCCGGGCCTCATCCGCCTAGCCGTCGGGATTGAAGATGCAGAAGACTTGATTGCGGACTTAAAGCAGGCTTTGGCCAAGGCAAAGAGATAATTAACATAAAGGCTAGTTAAATAACAGAAGAAATAGGATCTTAATAGGAAGAGGATTAACATGAGTCAAGAAGAAAAAAAGCAAGACGCAAAGGACCAGTTGGCCTTTGCCACCATCGCCGCTGAAGCTGGTTCCATTAAAGACGGGGCTAACCCGGTATCTCAGCCCATTTACCTGTCAGCCTGTTACCGCCACCCAACGCTAGACCAAGCCATCAATTTTGACCGCTTGAAGGGCTTTACCTATTCCCGAGTGGAAGCGCCCAACCGCAAGGTGGCAGAAGAGACCATTGCCAAGATGGAACAAGGCTATCAGGCTTTTGCCGTGGCCAGTGGGATGGCAGCGGTCCAGCTGGTTTTGAGCGTCTTGAAGTCAGGGGATGAAGTTGTGTCTTTAGATGACCTTTATGGCGGCGACTTCCGCTACTTCCGCCACCTGGAGAGTCACTTTGGCATTGCCTTTAAGCAATGGAATGGGCAAAAGGTGGAAGATCTGGTTTCTTTACTAAGTGATAAGACCAAGATCGTTTGGCTAGAAACCCCATCTAACCCAACCATGAAGGAACTAGACATCAAAAAAATTGCCGACGCCGTCCACGATTTTAATGAAAAAATCCTGGTTGCTGTCGACAATACTTTTTATACGCCATACTACCAAAAGCCGCTGACCTTGGGGGCCGACGTAGTGATCCACTCGGCCACCAAGTACCTAGGCGGCCATAATGACATTTTAGGCGGCTTGGTCGTGGTTAATGATCCAGACCTGGCCAACACCTATTTCCAATACACGATCACGGTAGGCGATACCATGTCGAACTTTGACTCCTGGCTTTTGACCAGAAGCTTGAAGACCCTGCCAATTAGAATGGACCGCCATACCGCCAGCGCCCAAAAGATTGCCAAGTTCTTAGAAACGGCAAATCACGTGGAGAAGGTCCTCTATCCAGGCAAGGCCGGGATGATTTCCTTTTACCTAGACAGTGAAACAGAAGTGGAACGGGTCTTAAACAGCGTTAAGGTGATCACTTTTGCCGAAAGTTTAGGCGGGGCTGAAAGCTTGATCACTATTCCTTACTACCAGACCCACGATGACGTAGAAGCTGAGCAAAGAGTGCGCCTGGGCATTACCACCAAATTGCTCCGTTTGTCAGTTGGTTTGGAAGACCCTGATGATTTGATCGCTGATTTAAAGCAGGCTTTAGGCGACTAAAGCCAAGTTTCTTCATAAACGTCCTCTTTAAAGCCGCAAGTGAGCTTGTCCTCACTGACGACTAGAGGGCGTTTTATTAGTTTGCCGTCTTTCGACATGAGATTTGCTGCCTCTTCGAGAGTCATGTCCTTGATCTGGTCTTTTAAGCCCAGTTCCCGGTAATGCTGGCCGCTTGTATTAAAAAAGTAGCGCAGACCCCGGTCTTGATACTTGGTCAGCCAAGTGAGTAAGTCACTTTTGGCTGGCGGGGTTTCAACCAGGTCCTGGAAGTGGTAGCTGACGCCATGGTCATCCAGCCATTTTTGGGCTTTTTTAGAAGTAGAGCAACGTTTGTAACCGTAAAAAGTAATCATTTGAATACCTGCCTTTCTTTTATTATTCAACTTTTATTTTATAATAACTGAGCCTATAATAAAAGTAAACGGATACTGATGTGCTTATTCAATTCGAGTTGTGTGAAAAAGGTGATAGAGATGACGACTTTAAAAATAAAAATTGTCTTTTGGATTCAGCTATTCGTTAATATTGCATTTGAACTAAAGCTAGTATCAGAGGGAAATCTCCTGTGGCTGATCTTAATCGTGGCCCTGCCAGTTTGGACCTATTATTTTGAATTTAAGCTGAATCTGGTATATCTAAGCAAGGTAGGAAAGATTTTTTACGGGATTGCCTGGCTGTTGCAGCTGGGGATCAATTTTACAGAAATTCTAGAATTATTCTCTTACCTAGCAAATTACTTACCTATATATGGGTGGGGAATCATCGTCGGCATCATGATGTATTTTGCTGCCTTCTTTTTAGACTTGATGCTGACCATGAAATTTGAAAATCGGGGAGGCCAATATGGAGAAGTGCAGGATGGAGAGATGATGATGAGCAAAAAGACCAAGAGAATCATTTTAGCGGTATTGTTAGTCTTGGCAGTTGTTATTTTGCTGCTCCTATTTGGCGCTATCTCTACTTATTATTCTTTAAAGTAGTTTTGCACGATAATAATTGGCAAATTTTGGGCAAAAGTCTTGAGATTCCCTGCCAACCCGTGTTATACTGTTAACGTTGCAATTTGAGTGATATACCTCGATTCTGCAACCGCACAGATGAGGTTGAAAAGTCTGCTTTGGCAGCACCTCTGATGGCGAGTCTAAGTATTTTTTACGGAGGTGTACTAATGTACGCAGTTATTAAGACCGGTGGCAAGCAATACAAGGTTGCCGAAGGCGAAAGTATCTTCGTTGAAAAGCTTGATGTACAAGCTGGCGAAGAAGTTGTTTTTGACCAAGTTATCTTGGTAGCTAATGGGGACGACGTTAAGGTTGGTACTCCAGTAGTTGAGGGTGCTAAGGTTGTCGCAACTGTTGACAAGCAAGGCAAGGAAAAGAAGGTTGTTACCTTTAAGTACAAGCCAAAGAAGCACTCACACTCTAAGTATGGTCACCGTCAACCTTATACCAAGGTTACTGTTAAGAGCATCGAAGCTTAGTAAGAGGTGAACACTATGATGATGAACATTCTTTCAAACGCAAAGTTACTTGCCCACCACAAGGGTGGTGGTTCAACTGCCAACGGTCGTAACTCAGCTGGTCGTCGTCTTGGCGCAAAGCGTGCCGACGGTCAAGAAGTTCACGCTGGTTCAATCATTTACCGTCAACGCGGTACTAAGATCCACCCAGGCAAGAACGTAGGTCGTGGCGGCGATGACACTTTGTTTGCATTGGTAAACGGTGTCGTTAAGTTCGAACGTCTTGGCAAGTACAAGAAGCAAGTTTCTGTTTTGCCAGTAGAAGACGCAGAATAATTTTGCCGTAAAGAGCAGGCAGTTTCACTGCCTGTTTTTTTCTGTCTAAATTTGCTTGATTTTCCATTTTTTCTTTTGCAAAAGCGCTATCTAACATCTCAAACTCTTGTATAATAGGAATAAGATGAACAATTACTTAAATTTCAGATAGGATGGTGGCTATGAGTAAAAAGGAAGAATTATTGACCCTCTTGTCGCGGCGGATCAGCGAAACCTGCAAGCTGATTCAAAAAGAAGATGCAGATGCCTTGTTAATTTTTAACCGGGCCAACTACCGCTACTTGACCAACTTTACTGGTGAAGAAGCTCAGTTGATTTTGACCAAAAACGGTGACCGGGTGCTCTTATCCGACTCCCGCTTTGCTCCGCAGATTGAAGACCAAGCCGTTGGTGAATTGACCGTAGTCATGAAGCACGGCCATGAAGCGCAAGAAATTGCTGAGCAAGTTAAGAAGCTGGGCGTTAAAAAACTACTGGTGGAAGCAGAATTTGTCTCAGCCTATGAATATGATGCTATCAAGTCCTTTTTGCCAGATGTGGAATTTGTCATGGCAGCCGAAATCGTCGAACGGGTAAGAAACGTCAAGGACGAACTGGAAATTGCCACCTTGAGAAAGGCGGTTGAAATTTCCCAAATCGCCTTTGAGGGCGTCTTGCCAATGCTGAAGCCGGGCGCTAAGGAAAGAGACGTTGGAGCAAAGCTCGACTACCTCTTTAAGCTAAACGGCGGGGATGGTCCTGGCTATGACTCCATCGTGGCTTCTGGCTACCGGTCTTCTTGGGCCCACGGGGTGGCCAGTGACAAGTTGATGCAAGAACATGAACTGGTCGTGATCGACGCTGCGGCTTCTTATAACGGCTACACCGCCGACATCACCCGGACTTACGCCATTGGCTCAGTTGAACCAGAGCTGGAAAAGATCTACAAGATCGTTTATGAAGCTCAAAAGCGGGGGATTGAAGCAGCTAAAGCCGGCAATACCGGTAAGGACGTGGATACCGCTGCCAGATCTTACATCACTGAAGCTGGCTATGGTCAATACTTTGGCCACGGGATCGGTCACGGAATTGGCCTGGAGATCCATGAAATGTGTCAGCCAGCCTTTTTGTTCAGTCAAACCACTCTGGAAAACGGGATCGTGCACACGGTTGAACCCGGCATCTACTTAAAGCAAGGCGGGGTCAGAATCGAGGACGATATTTTGGTTAACGGCGATACTCCAGAAGTATTGTCTACCTTACCAAAAGAAGAACTCATCCATCTATAAGATGATTTTTATGGTAAAATCAAGTTTTTATTGGTACAATTTAAGTTGTAGAAATGGGGGATTTTTCCGATGACAATGATTTCTGTTAATGAATTCAAGAACGGCCTCACGATCGAATTTAACAACGATTTGTGGCGCATTGTTGAATTCCAGCACGTAAAGCCAGGTAAGGGTAGTGCTTTCGTTCGTTCAAAGTTGAAGAGCTTGCGTACTGGTGCAGTTCAAGAATACACTTTCCGTTCAACTGCTAAGGTAGAAACTGCTGAAATCTCAACCCGATCAATGCAGTATCTGTACAACGACGGCTCAAGCTACGTCTTCATGGACACTGAAACTTATGAACAATTAGAAGTTCCAAACTCACAAATCGACGAAGAAGCCAAGTACTTGAAGGAAAACATGATTGTGAACGTAATTTCTCACAATGGTGAAACTTTGGGTCTGGACTTGCCAAACACGGTTGATTTGGAAGTTGTTGACACCGAACCAGGCATCCGCGGCGATACCTCTTCCGGTGGTGGTAAGCCAGCTACGATGGAAACTGGCTTGGTTGTTAACGTTCCATTCTTCATCAACGTTGGGGACGTTTTGACGATCAACACTAGTGACGGTTCATACGTATCACGTACTAAGTAGTATTTTTTGAGGTGGAAAGATGGCTGATAATTCAACAATCGTTTTAAGCGGCAGTGAAGATGGCGATCAAATCAAAATTGATTTGCGGGTTCTTGAAGTGATTTTAGGCATTTCAGCCCAAAAAGTTGACGGCGTTGCCGGCATGCGGGGAGGCCTGAAGTCAGGCTTTAACCGGGTATTTGGCCGTGAAGACCGCGGCAAGGGCGTTGATGTCTCCGTTGACGAAGACTCACAATTGACTGCTGATGTTTATGTTTATCTGAAATATGGGGTTAATGTGCCTGCAGTTGCCGGCAAGGTTCAAGCAGCCTTGCAGCAGCAACTGACGCAGATGACCGACATGAATTTGAAGTCAATCAACGTTCACGTCGTTGGTCTGGTTTTCCCTGAAGATGAAAAGAACTTTGAGGAAGCTAGTCAACCATTATTTCCCGATCAAGAAGAAGATAAGTAATGAATCAACACGATAGTCGTAAGATCGCACTGCAAGCCATTTATTTATATAACCAAGATCCAGGCTTAACGGCCGCTGAAGTTGAGAGCAACGTTAAATCTGCCCTGGATTTGAAGGAAGTGCCACAATACAGCCAAGAGCTGATCGCTGGCGTCATTGACAAGCAAGCAGAACTGCGGGACAAGATTTCTTCTAAGCTGAAGGCCGGCTGGCGCATCGAGCGTTTAAGCCTGACCACCTTAGCCATTTTAGAGATCGCCCTGTACGAAATGCTTTACAGCTCAGTGATCGAAGATCGCTCAGCCATTAACGAAGCTTTGAACTTGTGTGATGAATTTGATGAACCGAAGCACAAGCCATTCGTCAATGGTCTCTTGGCCAACTTTGTGCAAGAATAACCTTTAAGCCGGCAATATTGCCGGCTTTTTTGTTAAGGAGAAAATATTGGGACAAATTTTAGATGGAAAAAAGCTAGCCCAGCATCTTGGCCGCGATCTGGCTGACCAGGTTGAAGACCTGAAAAAGCATGGCATCTTGCCCAAGTTTTGCGTAATCAATATTGGCGATGACCAGGCTAGCAAGGTTTATGTGGAATCAAAGAAGCGTAAGGCCGAAAAGCTGGGCATCAAGCAAGTTGTTTACCAATTGCCAGCAGATGAAAGCGAAGAAGACGTCTTAAAGCTGATCGACAGCTTAAATGCAGATCCCGAAGTGATGGGCTTGATGGTCCAATTGCCGGTTCCAGCGCAAATTGACAGCGACAGGGTCATCGAGCGCATTGATCCAGAAAAAGACGTTGATGGCTTGACTCCGGCTAATATCGGCCGCCTGTGGCAGGGCAAGCACTTTGTCGAGCCAGCGACGGCTGCCGGGATCATCTCTTTACTTGACCACTACGGCATCGACTTAAACGGCAAAAACGCGGTGATCGTGGGCCGGTCCAACATCGTGGGCAAGCCATTGGCGGCCTTGATGCTGGAGCGAAATGCATCCGTATCAATTTTGCACTCCCACAGCCGGAACTTGGGCGATCTGACCAAGCGGGCCGATATTTTGGTTTCAGCAGTCGGCAAGGCCGGCATGATCACTAAGGACATGGTCAAGCCAGGTGCTGTTGTGGTTGATGTTGGCATCAACCGGGTTAACGGCAAGCTGGCCGGCGACGTCGACTTTGACCAGGTTAAGGATGTGGCCAGCTACATCACACCCGTACCAGGCGGGGTTGGTCCCTTAACGGTTGAATTTTTAATGGAAGAAGTTATCAAACTGACGAGGCGGCATCATGGACTCGATTAAAGATACAGCTGACCAAAAATATCTCACGGTCAGTGAATTAAATTGGTACGTTAAACAAAAGTTTGACCGGGATCCCTACCTGCGGCAAGTCTTCTTGCAGGGCGAAATCAGCAACTTCCGCTACCGGCGGAACGGGCACCAGTATTTTTCCATCAAAGATGACCATTCTAAGATCAGTGTGGTCATGTTTAGAGGCGACTTTGATAAAGTGCAGTTCATGCCGGAAGAGGGGATGAAGGTCTACATCAGCGGCCGGGTGTCTAGCTATGAAGCCCAAGGCACCTACCAGCTCTATGCCAAGACCATGGAGCCAGCGGGCCTAGGCGCCCTATATGAGCGCCTGCGCCAGCTCCAGGAAAAGCTGGCTAAAGAAGGCCTCTTTAACCAAGACCACAAGCGTCCCTTGCCAAGGTTTCCCAACAAGATTGCCGTGGTAACCTCGCCATCTGGGGCGGTCATCCACGACATCATGGTGACGGCCAACCGCCGCTTCCCCCAAGCGGAGATTGATCTTTACCCGGCGCAAGTGCAAGGCGAAGGAGCCGTGCCTAGTTTAGTTGCCGCCATGCAGCAGATTGCCGCTCGGGGCAGCGAATACGATGTGATGATCATTGGCCGGGGGGGCGGTTCTTTAGAAGACCTTTGGGCCTTTAACGAAGAAGCAGTCGTGCGGCAGGTTTACCAAATGCCGATGCCGGTCATTTCTTCAGTGGGCCACGAAACGGACACTACCCTGTGTGACCTCGCAGCTGACTGCCGGGCTGCCACGCCAACGGCGGCAGCGGAAATGGCTACGCCGGACCGAGGGGAGGTTTTTGCCTGGGTCAACCAAGAGCAGGCTCGCCTTTTGAACCTGATTAACGGGGCCATTAGAGACCGCAAGCAGGCCTTAAGCCGCCTGGAAAATTCCTACATTATGCGTGAGCCCCAACGGCTGTACGAGCAAAAGGCCATGCAGGCGGACCAGGCTAGCCAAGCCTTAGTCAGACAGATGGAACTGCTCTTGAATAATCGCCGGCAAAGGCTGGAATTAACCGGGCAAAAGTTGTATAACCAATCGCCTGCTTTAAAGATCAAGCAGCTGGAGCAGACCAATAACTTTTTGGCGAAAAATTTGCGCCAGCAAATGGACCGCTTGCTGGAACAGAAGAAGTCGCTTTTTGGCGGCTTAGTCCAGCAGCTCAACGACTTTAGCCCCTTAAAGACCCTGAGCCGGGGCTACAGCTATACGACTGATGAAGAAGGTACTGTCTTGACCTCGGTCAGCCAGCTGCAAACAGGAGAAAAAATCAAGCTGCACCTGGCAGATGGGATTGCCAGTGCTGAAATTACGGAAGTGAAGGAGAAGGACCATGGCAGAGAAGAATAATTTTGAAGAGCAGCTGAACCAGTTGCAAATGATCGTCAACAACCTGGAAAATGGGCAATTGTCTTTGGAAGAGTCCTTGAACCAGTTCCAAGCCGGCGTCAAGCTGAGCAAGGAACTCAAGCAAGAATTGTCCAAGGCTGAAGAAACGGTGGCTAAGCTGATCGAAAGCGATGGCAGCGAAAAGCGCCTGAATCCAACTGACGCCAGTGCTCCAAAGGAATAAACGATGACGACTTTTAAAGAATTTCAGGCGAAGTATACGCCGATTATCAACGACTATTTAGAGCAAAACTTGGCTAAGGAAAGCGATGATCCCCGTTTTGCCGAAATCATGGCTTATTCGGTCATGGCTGGTGGCAAGCGCCTGCGGCCGCTCCTCTTTTTGGCAACTTTAGATAGCTTAGGAAAAAAGATTGACCAACAGGCAGTTCAAACGGCTTGCGGGATCGAATTAATCCATACTTATTCCCTGATCCACGATGACTTGCCAGCCATGGACAATGACGATTACCGGCGCGGCAAATTAACCAGCCACAAGAAGTGGGGCGAAGCTGAAGCCATTTTGGCTGGGGATGGACTTTTGCCCTTAGGGATCCAGTGGATCGCTGAAGGTAGCCAGTCAGCCAAGCTAGTTGAAATCATCACCAAGGCCGTGGGCCCAGCCGGCATGGTGGGCGGCCAATACCTGGACATTGACACGACCAACAATGATGCAGTTGATGCCCAAACTATCGACCACATGGAATGGCTGAAGACGGGCTGCTTAATTTTGGCCAGTGTTGAAATGGCAACCGCTTTTGCCGGTGCTGGTCAAGAGCAAGCGGATAATTACTTGGCCTTTGCCAAGGACTTTGGCCGGGGCTACCAGCTCTATGACGACTTGGTGGACATCGTGGAAACCAGTGAAGAAGCTGGCAAGATGACCCACAAGGACCAAGAAGTTGGCAAAAACAACTCCTTGACCATGCAAGGGGCTGCGGAAACCAGACAAGAACTCAAAGACTTGATTGCCAAGGGGCAAGCTGCTTTGGCAGGCGAAAATGCTGAAGTCTTGCTCGGCTTTTTAGACTTGTACCAGAAGGTGCTTTAATGACGAAAAAAGAAAGAGTAGATGTCATTCTTGCAAATAAGGGAATTTTTAACTCCCGCAGCCAGGCCCAACGGGCGATCATGGCAGGTTTAGTTACCGACCACAACCACCAGCGGATCGACAAAGCCGGGGAAAAGTTCCCAGTTGACGAAGAATTTTTCATCAAAAAAGACAAGCTGAAGTACGTGTCACGAGGCGGCTTTAAGCTAGAAAAAGCCGTCAAGATCTGGCAGATCGACTTAAAAGACAAGATTTGCCTAGACATTGGAGCTTCGACTGGCGGCTTTACCGATGTGGCTCTGCAAAATGGGGCCAAGCTGGTTTATGCCTTGGACGTTGGCTACAACCAACTCGCCTGGCAGCTCCGGGACGACCCTCGAGTGGTGGTGATGGAGCGGCAGAACTTCCGTTATTCTGTGCCCGCTGATTTTACCGAAGGCCTACCAGACTTTGCTATGACAGACGTGTCCTTTATTTCCCTAGACTTGATCATGCCGCCAATGTATGACATCTTGAAAGACCAAGGCGAAGCCGTGTGCCTGATCAAGCCGCAATTTGAAGCTGGCCCAGAAAACGTCGGCAAGCATGGGATCGTTAGAGACCATGCCGTCCACGAGAGCGTCATCCGCCACACGGCCCAAAAGGCCCTAGAGATCGGCTTTGACGTCTTAGGGATCGACTATTCTCCAATCAAGGGGGGCAAGGGCAATATCGAGTTCTTGATCCACCTGAAAAAGGACCTGGCCAATCCTGGTCAAAACTTGTGGAATGGGCAAATCAGCGACGTCATTCAGGCAGCTGACCAGGGCTTATAGAAAGGGTAAGTGTGGTATCTGATGCTGATTGAACTAGATATCCAAAATTTTGCCATTATCAAAAGCTTGAAAATCATGTTCCAGCCGCAGATGACGGTCTTAATCGGGGAAACCGGTGCTGGGAAATCCATCCTGATTGATGCCTTGTCCCTGCTTCTTGGCCACCGGGCCCAAAAGGAAATGGTGCGCTCAGGTCAAAATAAGGCGGTTGTTACCGGCCTTTTCACCTTGAGAGATGAAGAAATGGCCGAAGTCAGCCAGATTGCGGCTGATTACGGCCTGCCCATGGACGGGGATGACCTGATCATCAGCCGGGAAATTTCTAGCAAGGGCCGGAATGTCATCCGGATCAACGGTCAGCTAACGACCATTACAGCTTTAGGAAAAATCGGCGAGTACCTGGTCGACATCCATGGGCAAAACGACCAGCAGATGCTGATGGACCAAAGCCGGCAGGTGGACCTGGTTGATGAGTATGCTGGCAAGGCTTTTAAGGAAAAGCTAGCTGAATACCAAGCTTCCTATGGCCAGTGGCTGAAGATTAAGCATCAATTAGAGCAGCTCCGCCGCAATGCTCAGGAACTGGCCCAGAGACAGGACATTCTCCAGTTCCAAGTGGAAGAATTGACCCAAGCTGATTTGACGACCCCAAATGAGGACCAAGAGTTAAGCGATGAGTTCAATAAGCTGAACAACTACCAGCGGATTGCGGAATCTGCCAATTTTTTGATTCAGCTCTTTGATGATGATGAGCATGGCTTGACCAACCTCTTGGGGGATGCGCAAGGGACAGCCGAAGACTTAGCAGATCTTGACAAGGACTTTAAGAACGTGGCCCAGTCAGTTACCGATGGGGTCTATTCCTTAAGCGATGCCCGCTCTGAACTTGGCGACCTCTTAGACAGCATGGAATTTGACGAAGAGCGCTACCAGTATGTGCAAAATCGCCTGGATCTTTTGAACAACTTGAAGAAAAAGTACGGTCCAAGTCTAGAAGACGTCTTTGCCTTTTATGAAAAAGCCTCAAAAGAACTCAGCCAGTTTGAAACCGGCGGCTTAGACGAAGACAAGCTGGTCAAGGAACTGGAAAAGATTGAAGCTGTGATGACCGAGCAGGCCAATCGCCTTCACCAAGACCGGGAGGTAACCAGCTTGAAGCTTGAAAGTGCGATTAAGAAGGAACTAGCTGACCTCTACATGGACAAGGCACGTTTTTCCATCCGCTTTGCCAAGACCGACAGCTTTACCGAAAAGGGGACAGACGACCTAGCCTTCTATATCGCTCCAAACCCAGGTGAAGAGCTGATGCCGTTAGTCAAGATCGTGTCTGGCGGGGAACAGTCTCGTTTGATTTTGGCTTTGAAGTCTATCTTCTCCAAGGTTGAACCAGTGGGCACCATGGTCTTTGACGAAGTTGATACCGGGGTTTCCGGTAGAGTTTCAGCGGCAATCGGGAAAAAGATGCACGCCATCGCCAAGGACAAGCAGGTCATTGCCATCACGCACGCGCCGCAAGTTGCGGCTAGCGCGGATCACCGCTTTGCCATCTCCAAGCAGGTGGCAGATGGCGAGACCTTTACCAAGGTTGAGCCGCTGGATCAAGAAGCCAGCGTGAAGATGATTGCCCAGATGATGGCCGGGGCCAATGTGACTGAAGCCGCAGAAAAAAATGCGGCTGACCTCATTGCCAGTCAAAAAATAGAATAATTTTTTAAAACGACTTTAATTTGCTAAAGTCGTTTTTTCTTTTGCTTGATTTTGTAAGATTTAACGAAAAAGCGATAATTAGCAGGATATGTTAATTTTATTAACTATTGGCCGAAAATATAACTAAAAAGCGATGAAGGTTCTTGACAAATTAAAGTATTTATTTTAATATGATTTTAACCAGAAAATAATGTAAGCAGATTTACCAAAACAAGAGTGAGGGAGAAAAAATGAAGTACTCGAAAATTGGCGTAAGTCTTCTTTCAGTTGCTGCAGCAGCCTTGTTAACGGCCTGCGGCAACCAGCAATCTAGTTCTGATAAAAAGCAGTTCTCTTGGTCAACCAGTGCAGAACTGTCAACCATCGATATGTCCAAGTCAAGTGACACGATCAGTTATGACCAGCTCCGCAATACCATGGAAGGCTTGTACCGGACCGGTAAAAGCGGCAAGATCATGCCGGGTTTAGCAACCAGCTCGACGGTTTCTAAGGACGGCAAGACCTATACCTTTACCTTGCGCAAGTCCCGATGGAGCGACGGCAGTGAAGTCACGGCTAAGGACTTCGTCTATTCTTGGCGCCGGACCGTTAATCCGAAGACGGCATCTGAATATGCCTACCTCTTTGAAGGCATTAAGAATGCAACTGCGATTACGGCTGGCAAGAAGCCTTTGACTAGTTTAGGCGTTAAGGCAGTAGGCAAGTATAAACTGGTCGTCACGCTAGATCGGCGAATACCGTACTTTAAGAACCTAATGGCCTTTGCCTTGTTCTTCCCGCAATCAGAAAAAGCCGTCAAGAAGTACGGGTCAAAGTACGGGACGGCTTCAAAGTATATGCTGTATAATGGTCCATTTGTTCAAAAAGGCTGGACTGGCTCTAACTTGTCCTGGAAGATGGTGAAGAACAAGTACTACTGGGATAAGAAGAATGTCAAGGTTGACCAGATCAACTGGAGCGTGCAAAAGACGCCGGCAACGGCCTACAACCTCTATCAAACGAATAAACTGGATGCCTTTAGCCTTGACTCTTCGCAAACCAAGCAATTGGCTAAGAAGTCCGGCTTCCAATTGATCAACAACGGTGGGACGGCTTACCTCCAATACAACTTGCAAAAGGACAAGAACCTGGCTAATGCCAAGATCCGGCAAGCGATCTCGATGGCTATCGACCGGACTGGCCTTTGCTCAACTTTAGGCGGCAACAATAAGGCAGCCAAGACCTTTACGGCTAGCGGCTTGATGCATGTTGATGGTCAAGAATATACTAGCGGAATCAGCTCAGCTTCTGAAACTTACAACCAGTACAACCCAAAGAAGGCTAAGAAGCTCTTTAAGGAAGGCTTAGCAGAACTGGGCAAGTCCTCAATTACGGTTTCCATCCTGGCTGATGATACGGACAACGGCAAAAAGACCGTTGAAGCCCTGCAAAGTGAACTTGAAGAAAATCTGGGCAGCATCAAGGTTGAAACCTCAACTGTGCCATTCAAGACCCGGATGGCGCGCCGGGAAGCAGGGAAGTTTGATATTATGCTGTCAACGTGGATTGCTGACTTTAACGATGCGATTTCCTTCCTGGACCTGATGACCAGCAACAACACCAGAAACTATGGTAAGTGGAAGAGCTCAGAATACGACAGCTTGATCGCTAAGTCTAAGGTAACGGCCTCAGCAACTGAACGGGTGAAGTACCTGCAAGAAGCTGAAGCGATCCTCCTCAAAGACGAAGGGATCACCCCAGTTTACTACATGACGACGGCTTACTTAATCAGACCTGACATCAAGAACGTCTACAACGACAACTTGGGCGGTTGGCAGTTTAAGTATGCGGAAGTCAAGTAGCTAGTAAATATGCTAAAAAGATCAGCTTAGCTGGTCTTTTTTATTTTTCAAATATAGAAGTACAAAAAAGAAATACTAGGGCAATTCCACAGTCAAAACATCATTAACCGTGAGTAGGTAAAAAATCTTGCTGTCGGCATCGCGAAAGACGAAGCGACTGGCAGACAGGCGCTTAGTAATCTTGCCTACTTTCCAAGAACCGTCCTTTAAGGTGATGAGGGCATAGGACCGGTTCAACATGGCTTCTTGCAAATGCTGCAGGTTTTCGCTTAATTCATCGGGCATGATCGCTAGGCGGTCGGGGTCATAAGCGAACAAGTAATGAAATGCTTTCTTAATTGGTTGAACAGCATGCTTGGCAAAAGACGCAATTTGGGACATAATATATTCAGACTCCTTAAATTAGAACTCAATTTGAACTTCGAACGTTTGTTTGTGATTCTATTATACGAACCTGTGTTCAAAAATGCAAGGCTTATTTTGAAAAAAGCTTTTTTTCTTGCCTAGTACTTGAAGAAAGGGCCCGAATGGTCCAAAATAGAATTACTAGTCAGAAAAGGAGCAATCATGGCAGATAAAGGATTATTGCTGGTCCTGTCCGGTCCTTCTGGGGTTGGCAAGGGAACAGTTAAAAGTGCAATCGTAGAACACAAGGTTTTCCCATTTGAATACTCAGTCTCAATGACTACCCGTAAGCCTCGTGAAGGCGAAGTTGATGGGAAAGACTACTTCTTTGTCACTAGAGAAGAATTCAAGCAGGCAATTGCCAACAATGAGCTGCTTGAATACAATGAATACGTCGGCAATTTGTACGGCACCCCTCTTGGCCCAGTCAAGAAGATGCTGGCCGAAGGCAAGGACGTGCTCTTGGAAATTGACGTTAATGGGGCACAGAAAGTCCGGGAACAAATGCCAGATGGCGTATTTATTTTCCTGACGCCGCCAGATTTGCATACCCTGCGTGACCGCTTGGAACACCGGGGGACTGAGTCTGAAGAAGTAATTCGGGGTCGGATTGCCCAAGCCCGTAAAGAAATCCTCGTGATGCAGGATTATGATTATGCCGTTGTTAACGATACGGTAGCCAATGCCGTTTCCCACATCAAGGCCATCGTGGATGCCGAACACGTTAGCGTTAAGCGGGTAATCGATGATTATCGTAAAATGGTAGAGGAGGACTAAGTATGAGAATTACCTACCCATCAATTGACAAGTTGTTAGACGAAATCGACTCAAGATATTCCCTTTCAGTTTTAGCAGCTAAGAGAGCCCATGAATTGGAAGCTGGCAAGCCGGGCGCCTTGGACAACTACCACAACTTAAAGCCAGTTGGCCAAGCTTTGGAAGAAATTGCCGCCGGCAAGGTCACGATTGACGAAGATCATGATGCTAAGGCTGACCAAGCTGCAGAATAAGTTTTAAAGGAGCGGATAAAGCAACCCGCTCCTTTTTGTATGGATTTGCTTGTAAAAGATAGGTGATTGCGTGATTGCACAAGTAATTGTCGATGTCGCCGCTAGGCAGACTGACCGCACCTTTGACTATCTAGTGCCAGAGGGCTTAGAAATTGCCATTGGCAGCCGGGTCATCGTGCCTTTTGGCAACAGAAAGGTGCAGGGCTTTGTGGTCGGCTTTAGTGAAAAGAGCCAGTTTCAGGGACAGCTCAAGGACCTGCTGTTAGTCGTTGACGAAATGCCGCCATTGACCAAAGAACTGGTAGACTTGTCGGCTGATCTTGCCCAGCAGATTTTTGCCTACCGGATCAGCATTTTGAAGACCATGCTGCCGAGCGTCATGCGGGCCAATTACCGGAAAATCCTGGTGCCGGTCAGTGAAAGGGCCAAGGCTATGCCCTTTTTTGCCGGGGATGTGCTGGATTTAAGCAAGATTAGTGATCCGCATTTGCTGAAGCTGGTCAGCCAGCTCTTGAAAAATGGGGATGCGGAAGTCGAGTACCTGGTTGAAGACAAGGCCAAAAAGAAAATGGCAGTTCTGTATACGCCCCTTTTGCCACTAGAAGGCTACCAGGAGCTTTTGACCAAGGTAAAAAAGAACGCCGTTCAGCAGCAAAAACTTTTGACGGATCTCTGTGAGAATTTTGCGGCTTATCCCAAAACGCGCGAGCAGCTAGAAGGGCAGAGCATTAGCTTAGGGGCCTTAAACGGTGCCGTCCAAAAAGGCTGGCTGGGCCAAAAGCAGGTTGAAAGCTACAGAAAGCCTGCTGTCTTAGCCAAGGAAAAAAGTCAGCCGAAAAAACTAAACGCTGAGCAAGAAGCGGCTTATGAAGCCGTCAGCCAGGATATCCGAGATAAAAAGAGCCAAACCTTCTTGCTGGAAGGGGTGACGGGCAGTGGCAAGACCGAGGTCTACTTGCAAACGATCAGTGAAGCCTTAAAAATTGGCCGGACCGCCTTGATGCTGGTGCCGGAAATTTCTTTGACGCCGCAAATGGTGGCCCAGGTCCAAGCTCGCTTTGGCAGGGAAGTAGCGGTTCTTCACTCTGCCTTGTCTGAAGGCGAGCGCTATGATGAATGGCGGCGAATCCGCCGGGGACAAGCCAAGGTCGTGGTCGGCGCTCGCAGCGCCGTTTTTGCCCCTTTAGACAACATTGGCTTAATCATCATCGATGAAGAACATGAAGGCACGTATAAGCAGGATAAAAATCCCCGCTATCATGCAAGAGACGTGGCTATCTGGCGAAGCCGCTACCACCACTGCCCCTTGATTTTGGGCAGTGCAACGCCGTCATTAGGCAGCCGGGCCCGGGCTCAAAAGGAGCTATTTAAGCTGCTCACTTTGAAAAAGCGGGCCAAGAGCCAGGCCCTGCCGCGTGTTGACCTGATTGACTTAAAGCACGTCCAGTTTGCTGGCGGGCAGTTTGACATTTCCGTCAATCTGGCTGAAGCCATTCAAAAGCGGCTAGACCGCCGCGAACAGGTCATTTTGCTCTTAAACAGGCGGGGCTTTGCCAACTTCATGCTCTGCCGCAATTGCGGTTTTGTCTTAAAGTGCCCAAATTGCGACTTATCACTTACCATGCACAAGGATACAGGCGTCATGCAGTGCCACTACTGCGGACACCAAGAGGCAATCCCAACTATTTGCCCTAACTGCCATGACCGGCAAATCCGCTTTTTAGGAACGGGGACTCAGAAGGTGCAAGAAGAATTAGGAGAGCTCTTTCCTAGCGCCAAAGTCCTGCGGATGGACGTAGATACGACTAGGCGTAAGGGCAGCTATGAAAAAATCCTGACAGCCTTTGGCCAAGGCGAAGCTGACATCCTCCTTGGCACCCAAATGATTGCCAAGGGCTTGGACTTCCCAAACGTGACCTTGGTTGGCGTTATCAATGCCGATACCGGCCTGTGGCTGCCTGACTACAATGCTTCTGAAAAAACTTTTGAGCTCTTGACCCAGGTCGCAGGCCGGGCAGGCCGGGCGGATAAAGAGGGCCAAGTCATGATCCAGACTTATAATCCGGACCACTATGCCATTGCCTTAGCCCAAAAGCAGGACTACGAGCTGTTTTACGCCAAAGAAATGCAAGTCCGGCGGGCCGGCAACTATCCGCCATACTTTTACACGGTCTTGGTGACGATTGCCTCTAAAAATGAGCAAAATGCTGCAAGAGAAGCTTTTAACATTAAAAGAGTCCTCATGGCCCAGCTCCACCAACCGACCATTATTTTGGGACCAGCCCCTGCCACAGTTTCTCGGCTAAAAAATCAGTATCTTTACCAAATCCTGGTAAAATATAAAAAAGAAGATAAGTTAAATGCCCTGCTTCACCAGTTGCAAGACCAGGCACAGGAAATCAAGAAGTATGGCTTAACGGTTGAAATCGACACTGAACCAGAAAGAATCATGTAAATCAAGCAAAGGAAAAGCATAATATGAATTCAGTAATTTTTTTAGGGACGCCAGCCTTTGGCGCGACTGTTTTAGAAGGCTTGATCAAGACCGGCTACGACATTAAAGCCGTAGTTACTCAGCCTGACAAAAAGGTGGGCCGCAAGCAAAAGATCGTTTATTCACCAGTCAAGGAACTGGCATTAAAATACGCTCTGCCGCTTTATCAGCCAGCCCATTTATCTAAGTCAGACGACTTGAACGCCCTGATGGCCATTCAGCCAGACTTTTTGATTACTGCGGCCTTTGGCCAATTTTTGCCAACGCGCTTTTTAAAGACGGCAAAGATCGCAGCAGTCAACGTCCACGGCTCCCTTTTGCCTAAGTACCGGGGCGGGGCACCGATTCAGTATGCAGTTAGAAATGGGGATAGCGAAACCGGCGTAACCATCATGGAAATGGTCAAGGAAATGGATGCCGGCGACATGTACGCCCAAGCCAAATTGCCAATCGGGCCAGACGAAACCAGCGGCGAAATTTTTGAAAAACTGGCACCTTTAGGCCGGGACCTGCTCTTAGAGACCCTGCCAAAGATTGCTAATGGCGAAATCGTTAAAAAGCCGCAAGACTCAAGTCAGGTAGTCTTTTCTCCAACCATTGAAAAGAGCGAAGAAAGAATTCCGCTGACCTTGACGGCGCAAGAAGCCAAAAACCTGATCCGGGCCCTGAACCCCGATCCCGGCGCTTACTTAGTGATCCAAGGCAAGCGGCTTAAGGTTTGGGCTGCTGAGGTTGCTGAAGACAATACCAGCCTGCCAGCTGGCTGCTTGGTTTCAAACCAAGGCCGCTTTGCCATCAGCTTTGCAGGGTCAACCGTCTTGAACTTGACCGAAGTTCAGCCAGTTGGCAAGAAGGCCATGAAGGTGAAGGATTTTTTGAATGGCCAAGGCAAGAAGTTTAACGCAGGAGACCAAATCGTTGATGAAGACTAATGCCCGCAGCGTCGCCCTTGAAACCCTGATCAAGGTCCTGGTTCAAGGCTCGTACTCCAATATCAGCTTAAATCACGCGCTAAAAGCGGCCAAGCTGCCTGCCGAAGAGTCGCGCCTGGCAACCAACCTGGTTTACGGGACCCTGCAAAACAAGCTCTATTTGGACTACCAGCTAAAGGATCTGGTCAAGGCCAAGCTGGAAGAAGCCTACATTGAGCCGCTCTTATTGATGTCGATCTACCAGCTGCTCCTTTTGGACAAGGTGCCAGCTAGAGCGGTCCTGGATGAGGCCAATAAATTAGCCAAGGCCTTTGGCAAGCCGCGTTCTAGCGGCTACCGCCTGGTTAACGGCATTCTGCGCTCTTTCCAAAGACGCGGGCCAGTCATGCCTAAAGAAAATGATCCTGATTATTTAAGCGTCAAGTACAGCGAGCCTAAGTGGCTGGCCGACTATTTTGTCGCTAACTGGGGAGCCAAGCGGGCCGAGAAGATCATGGCCAGTTTCAACACTCATGCCAAAAATGAGATCCGGATTTCTAGCCTGGTTAAAGAGGGTCAAGTCGTTTACGACCTGAAAAAAGCCCATTTTAACCCGGTTGAATCATCTTTAGCTGATAGAAGCTACTCCTTGAGCCGGGGCGGGATCATTTTGACTGACTTTTTCAAAGAGGGTCAAGTCACCGTGCAAGACGAAGCAGCCAGCTTGGTGGCTGAAGCCTTTGACTTTACTGGCAATGAGCGCGTTCTCGATGCCTGTGCCGCTCCTGGCGGCAAGACCATCCAACTGGCAGAGAAAGTGCCAGAAGGTCAAGTCACGGCCTTAGACATCCATGAGAAAAAACTCCGCCTGGTTAGAGAAAATGCCCAAAGAATGCAGGTAGCAGACCGCGTTGAAACCAAGGCCTTAGATGCCCGCAAGGCGGGAGGGTATTTTTCAAGAGGAGAATTTGATAAAATACTAATAGATGCACCTTGTTCTGGATTAGGACTTTTGCGCCGCAAGCCGGAAATCCGCTATAGCAAACAGCCAGCGGACATTACCAACTTAGCGCAAATTCAGCTCGACATCTTAAACGAAGTCGCGGGTCTATTAAAGGCGGGCGGGGAGTTAGTTTACTCCACTTGCTCAATTTCCGTAGAAGAAAATGAGGAAAACGTCAAAAAGTTTCTCAAGGCCCACCCAGACTTTACCTTGAAGCCATTTAAAACGGCCAAGGTCAAAGCCGAGCAAGGGATGCTGAAGATCCTGCCAGACAGTTATAACAGTGATGGATTTTTCATTGCCAAATTTACGACAAGAGGTTAGTACCTGTGATTAAGACAGCATTTGCTTCAAGCATTGGTAGAGTAAGAAAGAGCAACCAAGATTTTGTCCAGATTTTTAAGAATCAAGCTGGTGTAACCATGGCCATCGTCTGCGACGGCATGGGCGGCCACCAGGGCGGCGACGTCGCCTCCACTATGGCCGTTAGCCACTTAGGGCATAATTTTATGACGACGGATTTGACCGACAAGCGCCTGGCCAAGAAGTGGCTGGACGTGCAGCTGCGGGCTGAAAACGAGACGATCTTGAAGGCCGCCGACCGCTTCCCGGACTTAAACGGGATGGGGACCACCATCGTTTTGGCAATCTTTTTTGAAAAAGATGTGCTCCTGGCTCACCTGGGCGACTCCCGGGCTTATGTCTACTCTGAAGGCAACTTTATCCAGCTGACTGAAGACCACTCCTTGGTCAATGAGCTGGTCAAGATGGGGCAAATCACCAAAGAACAGGCTAAGAACCACCCACAGAAAAACATCATCACTCAAGCTTTAGGTGTATCAAGTACGATTGATCCAGAATATAATGAACTTGAAATGAAGAATCATGACGTATTCTTGCTTTGCACCGATGGTTTGACCAACTCCTTGTCTGACCCCTTGATTCAGCAGGTTTTAGCAACCAAGGGCTTGTCTTTGCAAGAATGCTGCAATAAATTGGTCAATGAGGCCAACCGCTTAGGCGGCGGGGACAACATCACCGTTTGCCTGGCGGTAAATGAGGAGGATGGCGCGAGTGATCAATAAAGGTTATTTGCTTGGAGACCGTTACCGGATCGTCGACACCTTGGGTGAAGGCGGCATGGCTAACGTGTACTTAGCTGATGACATCATTTTGAAGAGACAAGTCGCCGTTAAAATTATTCGTCTTGATTTGCAAAAGGATTCTAAGGTTTTAGCGCGCTTCCAGCGAGAAGCCCTAGCCACTAGTGAATTAAGCCACCCCAACATCGTTTCTGTTTTTGACGTGGGGACCGATCACGGTTTGCCATACATGGTAATGGAATACGTTAAAGGGCCGGACTTAAAGGACTATATTCGTGAAAATTCGCCGATTCCCTTGCCCAAAGTCATCACCATCATGGACCAGATCCTGTCTGCCATGGCTTTGGCCCACAAGCATGGCGTAATTCACCGGGACTTAAAGCCGCAGAATATTTTGATGGACGAAAAGGGCAATATCAAAATCGCTGACTTTGGGATTGCCGTTGCCTTGAATCAAAGTGCCATCACCCAAACCAACTCGGTTTTGGGCTCGGTTCACTACATGTCGCCGGAGCAAACGCGCGGCGGGATGGTTACCAAGCAATCAGATATTTATTCTTTGGGGATTATCCTCTATGAGCTGCTAACGGGCGAAGTGCCTTTTAGCGGCGAAACGCCAGTGGTGATTGCCTTAAAGCATGCCGAAGACCAAATTCCGTCTTTGCGCAAGCAAAACAAGGAAATTCCGCAAGCCTTGGAAAACGTGGTTTTAAAAGCGACCGCCAAGGATCCGCGGGACCGCTATGCTTCGGTAGAAGAAATGCAGGCTGACTTAGACAGCAGCTTAGACCCAAGCCGGGCTAGCGAGCCAGTCTTTCAGCCCAGCCACTCCCGCGATGATGAAACCAAGATCTTGCCGGCTTTAAACGGCAAGGTCATGAAGATGGAGAAAGAAACTGAAGAGGCCGAGGAAAAAGAAAAGCCAAAGCGGTCGATTTGGAAGAATATTAAAAAGTACAAGTGGTGGTGGATTGGGTCCATTTTTCCAATCTTAGCCATCTTGGTCTTCATGGCTTTGGCTGTCGGGCACAACAATGTCCGCGTGCCAAATGTGGTCAACATGTCGGAAAAGGCGGCTCGGGTGTCCTTAAAAGAATCTGGCTTAGCCATTGGCCAGGTTACGCGGGAATATTCTAGCAAGATCAAAAAGGGCAAGGTGGTCTCGACTACGCCGGCTGCCGACAGCCCGGTTTCCAAGGGCCACAAGGTCAATTTAGTGGTCTCTAAAGGCCCGAACCTGACCAAGGTGCCGGATGTCGAAGGAGATAATGTTTCGGCAGCTAAAAAGAAGCTGACCAAGCTAGGCTTTAAGGTTAAGGTCAAATATGCACCTTCTAACGAATACGTGCCTAATCTGGTTATTTCCCAGAATATTAAGGCTGGACGCAGGGTAGATGCGGCAAATACTGCGATTACCCTGACTGTGTCTGAGCCCTTAGAAGATGAGCCTAAAGCCACCAGCTCCAGCAGCAAGGATACTTTTGCCTTGGCTGACTTAAAGGGCAAGAACCTGACAGCGGCGCAATCTTATGCTAAGAGCAAGAAGCTAACCTTGAAGGTGACCAAAGAAGCTTCTGACAGCGTGGATGAGGGGAAGATTATTTCTACTAGCCCAGCTGCCGGCAGTCAGGTCTCAGCCGGGGATACTTTAGAAGTGGTTGTTTCAACCGGTGCTGAAACTAAAGAAGTGAAGAAGACTTATACTGTGGAATACCAGGCTAGCGATGACAGCTCATCATCGAGTTCAGCAAGTTCTAGTGATGACTCTTCATCATCGTCATCGTCCTCAGCTTCTTCTAGTTCTGAAGATAAGGGCAATCATGTCCAGATCTACATTCAAGATGATGATCACAGCATCGGCAATATTTACCGAGACCAATACATTACCAAGGATACTGATTTTACGATTACTTTTTCCATTAAGGACAACCCTGGCAAGATCAAGATTGTCAGAGATGGGGAAACGGTCGTAAATGAGACCGTGTCTAAAGACGAAAGCGGGGACTAAATGCCGGAATTAGTTGAAGGCGTCGTGGTATCGCTGATTGCAGGCTACTATGACGTAAAAACGCCAGCAGGACTGGTACGGACCAGGGCCAAAGGAGCTTTTCGCAAGACCAAGGAAAAGCCCCAGGTTGGCGACCGGGTAAAGGTGAAGCTAGACGAACAGGGTCTGGCTTATTTGGTGAGCATTTTGCCAAGAAAAAATCGCATCGGCCGGCCGGCAGTGGCCAACGTCAGCCACGTCCTGTTGGTAATTTCGGCTGTTGAACCGGACTTTTCGGTGCAGCTCTTAGACCGCTTTTTAACCTTCTTCTCCTGGCAAGGCGTCCAAGTGACGATTTACCTGTCAAAAAGCGACCTTTTGGGCGAAGACAAGCTCAAGGAAGTTGAAGACCAGTTAGCCTACTACCAAAAAATCGGCTATCCGGTTTATTTGGACCGGTCAAAACTGGCGGAAGACCTGCCGGGAAAGATTGGCCCAGAAGCCATTTGGACCCTAGCTGGTCAATCCGGTGCCGGCAAGTCGACTTTGCTCAACTTCATCAAGGAAGACGCTAAGCAAGAAACCGGTGCGATCTCAACTAGTCTTAACCGGGGCAAGCACACGACCAGAAAGGTCACGCTGTTTAAGTTAGGCGAGGGCTTTTTGGCCGATACGCCAGGCTTTTCTTCGATTGACCTGACGCCGATTAAATTGACGGATTTAGCCAGTTATTTCGTAGAATTTAAGGCACTTAGCTCCGGTTGCAAGTTCCGGGGCTGCCAGCACCTGCATGAGCCTAAGTGCGCGGTCAAGGATGCCTTGGAAAAAGGCGAAATCGCCCGGTTCCGCTATGATGACTATCTAGCCATGCGGACAGAAATTGAAGAAGGGCGAATTCCGGAATATTTGAAATAGTGTGGTAGGGGATGCAAGAAATATAAAAATGGATGCATATGTATTGCTAGGTGGACCAAAAGAAGACTGGCCAAGCGACATCAAAGAGCAATTTGTTTCTGCCCAAAAAGCTGGCGACTTAATTATCGGGGTGGACCGTGGCGCCCTCTTTTTGCTAGAGCTGGGGATCAGACCCGATGTTGCCATTGGCGATTTTGACTCGCTGATAGCTGAGGAATTGGGATGGGTGGAAAATACGGTCGGGGATGTCCGCTATTCCGTCCCTAAAAAAGACTGGACAGACTCTGAGCTGATGCTGGCCATTGCCTTTGAAGACTACCAGGTAGACAAATTATTTGTCTACGGAGCAACAGGCGGGCGGCTCGACCATGCCATGATCAACTTCTTTGGCATCCTCAATCCTGATTTGCGGCAGTATGCCAACCAGCTTTACTTGGTCGACAAGCAGAACCTGCTTTTTTACCGGTCAGCTGGTCAATACCAGGTTCAAAAGCAGGACTATGCCTATTTTGGCGTGACCTGCCTGACTCCGGTCAAAAATTTGGCAATTGAAGGGGCACTATATGAACTTGCACCGTACAGCGGCGACTACATTCGCTCCTTTACCTCTAACGAATTTTTGCCAAACCAGGATACTTTTACCTTGAAATTAGAGAGCGGAATCGTAGCGATTTTGTACTCCAAGGACCTGGTAAGATTCGACAATGTGAATGATTAAGATTAAGCGTACCAAGTGGTACGCTTTTTTCTTTGACCAAAGATAAAAGTAAGGCTATACATATTGTTTACAAAAGGGATTTTATACATAAATGTTGATTGCTTATTGTGCCTCAACGAATAATTGATTAATTAGGCCTTTAAGATTACAATAAGCTTAAAAGATAAATAACTGCTGTGTTTAAAAATAGGAGGAAATTATGGATCATTGGAAGAAACTCAAGGATCTAGCAATCGTTGCGACTGCCGGGGTGGCAGCCGTTGGCTTTAGCCAGCAAAAGACGGAAAACGTGCAAGCGGCCACGACCACCAAGGCTAAGAAGCCGGCCAGTCAACTGACGACGGCGCAAAATCAGCAAAAGGCTGCGCAAAAGCAGGTAACCAAGGCGGACAAGGCCAATAAGGCAGCTATTAAGGCTGTAAAGACGGCACAAAAGGCCGTCAATTCTGCTGGCCAAAAGGTCGCTGATGCTCAAATGGTAGCTGACGCTAGTCCAGTTGATGTTGCTCAAGACAAGGTCAATACTGCTAATAGCCAAGTAACGGAAGCACAAGATGCGGTTAATAAGGCTCAAACCGGCGTTGATCAAGCGGCTAAGGCAGCTAGCGACCAACAAGGGCAAGTAGCGGCTGCTCAAACGAAGCAAAAGAGTGCCCAAGCAGAAGTCGATAAGACTGGCTTGACGGCTGCTGAAAGCAAGGCTAAAGTGGCTAGCGACAAGGCCAGCCAAGCAGCAAAGACTGCGAGCGATGCTAAGGCTAAGCAAGAGGCTGCTCAAAAGGCGGCTAATAGTGCTAGCCAACAGGTTTCTGACACCAATAACCAATTAACTGCTAAGAACAAGGAAAAAGATAGTGCTCAAAACGCGGTCAACAGTGCGCAAGCAGCAAGCAATGATGCTAACAGCAAGAAGAGCGCTCAGGAAAAGACGGTAGCTGATGCCAAGAATGCACAAAGCGCCGCTCAAAAGGCTTTGAACGACGTTAATTTACCGGGTGCGCAAAATGACAAGAACAATGCGGCTAATGCGGCTAATGACGCTAATAACGCCGAAAAGGCCGCAGAAAATACGTTAAGCCAGGCAACCGCTAAGGCCAGTCAAACCGCAGCTGCACTTACTTCTGCCCAAAACGCTAAGAATGCGGCTGACAGCGAAGTCAATAGCGACCAGCAGAAGGCAAATTCAGCTCAAACTGCCTACAACTCAGCCAAGTCAGCTTACGACCAAGCTCAAAGCAAGCTGACTAGCAGTCAGGCAGCTCAAAAGGCGGCTCAACAAGCTTACGATGCTTACCCAACCATTAACGCTAGTGCTGAAATTAAGGCGGCAACGCAAAAGTATGCTGAAGCTGAGAGAGCATATGCTGAGAATGAAACGACTGCTAACAATAATGCTTTGAGTCAAGCGAAAGCGGCCTGGGATGCTGCACTGACCAAGGGAAAGAGCCTTGTTAATAATTATGTAGGTACCGACAAGGACATGACAGTTAACTTAGATTTGAACAATTTGTCTAGTGATCAACAGACCGAATTGAGCCAATATGCGGCTCAGTTGATCAATTCAGCTCGTTCAAGCTTTGGGATGGAACAATACGCTGGGAAATTAATCGTATCAAAAGGTGCGATGTCAGCAGCTAGTGAAATTGCAAAAAAGTACCTTCAAGACAAGTGGAATAGTGCTCAAAATGGTCATGACAACAAGGCGGTTAATGGCGTTGCAAGTGAATATGGTGCTATGACTTTAGACAACAGTCAGGGTCAAGCAATTGAAAACTTGTCAACTAAGCTGAGTGTGAATGATTTGTCCAAGGTGACGATGTACGAAGCAAAGTCTGATGTCTATGATGCAATTTTGGGGATGCTGTATGATGATGCAGATGAGGATAATGGCCATGCTTATAGCCTACTTGGGTTAAATGTGCAAAAATTCTCTGCTGCGAAAGTTGATTTGAAGAATCTCCAAACTTACTTTGGCATTTCCTCAGATGCATATCAATTTTCAGGATTAGGTCAATATAACCAAAATTCACACTACCATCTAATTCTTGTACCAAATGTAAAGAATGCAACGATTAGCAGTACAGAAGAAACTGCTAATGGGACGATTACTCACTACAAGACTTATTACGGCTACGTTAATAACGAATCCACTTGGCAAAGCAAGCAAGGTACGCAAACCTTGGCAAGCACTTATGACCTAGCAACTCTGAAGGCAAATCTGGATAGTGCTAATACTGCCTTAGCCTCAGCTCAAGCAGACTATAACACTAAGGCAAATGCCTACAGTTCAGCTAAGAGCGCCTTGGACTCTGCTAATACTGCTTTGGCTAATGCCAAAAATAACCAATCCGCTAAGGCAGCTGCTTTATCCAAGGCGCAAAGTGAAGCCTCAGTAGCAGCTACTGCCAAGACTAATGCCGCTAATGCTTTGACTGCTGCTAAAAATAAGCAAGCTTCCACTGCATCTGCACTTAAAGCTGCGGAAGCCAAATTGGCTGAGGCAACTGCTCAATATGCTGAAAAGTCTAAGGCACTGGACAATGCTAACGCCAACTTGTCAGCCCAAGAAAAGACTTTAGATTCACTGACCAAGGACGCAAGCAACTATCAAGCAGCCTTGAAGTCAGCTCAGGACCATTTGAGCAAGGTGACGAGCGAAGCTAACGCCTTGTCAGCTAAGTTGACTGAACTCAAGAACCAAGCTGCTTCAGCACAAGCTGAATTGTCCAAGGCAAATTCTGCCTTAACTAGTGCTGAACAAGCGCAAAAGACTGCGGACAATGAAAAGGCTTCTGCAGATTCTGCTTTAGCTGCTGTTCAAAAGTCTGCCGCTCCGAAGAAGGCAGCGCTAGACGCCGCTAACAAGGAATTGTCTGCCGCTCAAACCAAGCTGGCTGAACTTCAAAAGACTGCGGACAGTGCGAAGTCTGACTTAGCTTCTAAACAGGAAAACCTGGCAAATGCTCAAGCTGACCAAAAGACGGCAAACGATAATCTGACTGCTGCTCAAGTAGCTCAAGACGCTTTAACTAGTGCGCAAAACGCTTTGGACAAGGCAGAAGCCACCCTTAAGTCTGCTAAGTCTAAGGCCGCTAAGACTGCTAAAGCTTTGAAGACCGCTAAAGCAGCTAAGGCCAAGGCTGACAAGGCCGTTGCTACGGCCAAGAAGCGGGCCAAGGTTGCTGGCATCGTTAACAAGACTGCCAAGCAAATCAAGACTAAGTCAACCAAGTCAAAGAAGACTACTAAGGCTAAGTCTAAAAAGAAGACCACTAAAAAGAAGACTACTAAAAAGAAAGTAACCAAGAAGAGCAAAAAGGCTAAGAAGACTGCGCGGAAGTCGACTGCTAAGAAAGTCAAGAAGACAACTCGCAAGTCAAAAAAGGCTAAGAAAACTGTTAAGAAGACGGTCAAGAAGGCCAAGAGCAAGAAATAATTGGTAAGTAATAAGCATTCTGCTATTTCGGATTGATCTGAAGTAGCGGGATGCTTATTTTTCTAAAGAGAAATGATTTGCCTCTAGAAGAGTGATAACTTTTTATCAATGATAGCGATTGAAATGGGCGCTTTTTGAGCTTACAATTAAAAAAGAAAAATAATTGTGTGTTGAAAAATAGGAGGAAATTATGGATCGTTGGAAGAAACTCAAGGATCTCGCAATCGTTGCCACTGTTGGTGTTGCGGCAGTTGGCATTAGTCAGCAAAGAGTGGAAAATGTGCAAGCCGCGACGACTGCCAAGGCTAAAAAGCCGGCTAGTCAATTGACCCAGGCGCAAAACGCACAAAAGGCTGCTCAAAAGAAACTGATGGCAGCGGAAGAAAATAAAAAAACAACTGAAAAAACTTATAATTTAGCTAAAGCCACCTATATTGGAAGTGAAAAGAAATATTTGGCAAGTAAAGCTGTGCAAGAGAATGCGAAACAGGCTCATGATTATGTTCCAAAAATTGTGGCTAATAACGAAATCAGAGTAGCTACGCAAAATTATGCTAAGGCTATTAGAGAATATTTCGCAGATGATACGAACACTGATAGTACCAAAATTGACCAAGCAGAAAAAGCTTGGTCAAAAGCATTAGTCAAAGGAAAAGATATTCCAAATGAATATGTTGGATTAGATCAAGATCAAAAAGTAAAAATTGATCTTAATAATTTGACTGTTGATCAGCAGAATCAACTAACTAATTATGCGGTTGAGGTGATTAACTCTGCCCGATCCAGTTTTGGGATGAATCAATTCTCTGGTGGCTTTGTTGCTTCAAAGGGGGCAATTGCTGCAGCTAGCGAAATTGCTAAAAAATATTCAGAAGATAAGTGGGATTCTAATAAAAATGGCCATGATAATAAAGTGGTAAATGAAGTGGCAAGTGAATATGGTTTAATGTCTATAGATAATAGTGAGGGACAGGCAATAGAAAACTTGTCAACCCAAAGTGGGTCATCAAAATTAACTATGTTTGAAGCAAAGAGATTTATCTATGAATCTATTTTGGGCATGCTTTATGACGACGCTTCTTCAGAAAATGGCCACGCTAAAAGCTTGTTAGGCTTAGATGACCAGTATTATATGACGGTTACAAGAACAAAACAAATTGATTTGGTATATTTTGGCCTTTCAACGGATGGCTATATTCCATCAGGGTCAAAAACTAGTGAAAACTTTCGTCATTTGCACTTTATTGTTGTGCCAAACATTAAAAAAACAACTGTCCAAAAAACTGAAGACAGCTTTACGACTTACTTAGCACCAATAGATAATGAGAATACTTGGGAAAGTAAGTCAGGAAATATTACTCTCCCAAATCCATACGATCCATCAGTACTTCAAGCAAATTTAAATAAGGCGAATATGGAATTGGCACCCATCAAAGCTGACTTTGATGCCAAAAAAGCTAGTTTTCAAAAAGCAAAGCAATCTTATGATAATGCAAAAGTTGTCCTAAAAAGCGCAAAAGCAATAGTAAACAAGGCTAACAAGGCAGTAGCAACAGCTAAAAAACGTGCTAAGGCAACCAGCATCGTTAATAAGACCGCTAAGCAAATCAAGAAGACTACTAAGAAGAAGTCTACGAAGGCTAAGTCTAAGAAAAAGACTGCTAAGAAAGTCGTAAAAAAGACTACGAAGAAAACGACCAAGGCTAAGTCAAAGAAGGTCACTAAGAAGCCAGTGAAGAAAGCTACGAAGAAGACTTCTAAGAAGTCGACTAAAAAGACCAAGAAAGCAGTCAAGAAGAGTACTAAGAAGGCTAAAAGTAAAAAGAAATAGTTTGTAGCCAAAAAAGGCCTCGTTCCAGAAATGGAATGAGACCTTTTTTTCAAATGTTGATGCACAAACTGATGTACAAAATCGCTTAAATTTAATTTTTTCCAAAAAGAAAACTCGCTAGATCAAAGATCCAACGAGCTTTTTTAGTCACTAGACACGGGTAACTTTACCAGACTTCAAAGTCTTAGTTGAAACCCAAACGCGCTTAGGCTTGCCGTTTACAAGAA
>NZ_JBJFHB010000005.1:0-1906 GCF_051893255.1 Lactobacillus sp.
GTCTTGTCCTTTATCAGACAAGGCAAGGTAAGACATGACTTTGTCATCGTCTTGCTCAACTTTACGCCGGTTGAAAGAAAAGGGTTTAAGGTTGGCGTACCATATGCTGGCACCTACCAAGAAGCTTTAAACAGCTCACGCAGTGAATATGGCGGTGATTGGACCGCAAAACCACAAACGATGACTGCAGAAGAGAAAAAGTTTAAGAATTTTGACTACCAAATTTCTGTTGACCTACCGGGCTTCAGTGCCATGATTCTTAAGCCAGAGAAAGTAGTTATCAAGAGAAGACGTGCTAAAAAGGCTAAGCAAGTTAAAAGCAAATAGCCGTTAGTACAAATAATGTGAAGAGATAAAGTAGAGAAGGTTTTTATTATGAGTACAAAAATGCTAGGTCTAATCCTGGCCGGGGGCAAGGGGACCCGGCTTGGCAAGTTAACTGCAAATCAGGCTAAGCCAGCCGTGCCATTTGGCGGCCGTTACCGGATTATCGACTTCCCGCTGAGCAACTGCGCAAATTCAGGTGTCCGCAACGTCGGCATTATCACCCAATATGAACCATTGAAATTGAACAATCACATCGGCAACGGTTCAAGCTGGGGGCTTGACGGGCTGAACTCTAGTGCCACTATCTTGCAGCCATATACCGACAACGGCGGCAGCAAGTGGTTTGAAGGGACGGCTCACGCCATCTACCAAAACATTGACTACATCGACAGCCAAGACCCAGAATACGTTTTGATCCTGTCAGGTGACCACATCTACAAGATGGACTACGCCGACATGCTGGAACAACACGAAAAGAACCATGCTTCTTTGACGGTTGCCGTTATCGACGTGCCATGGGATGAAGCACCGCGCTTTGGGATCATGAACACCGACTCCAGCGGCCGGATCATCGAATTTGAAGAAAAACCAGCTGAACCAAAGAGCAACCACGCTTCCATGGGGATCTACATCTTCAACTGGAAGCGCCTGAGAGAAGTCTTGACTGCCGGCTTTGCTACGGCTGACGACATGGTCGACTTTGGGAAGAACGTTATTCCTTACTACTTAAAGAGTGACGAAAGAGTCTTCTCATACCAATTCTCCGGTTACTGGAAGGACGTTGGTACGATCGACTCCCTCTGGCAAGCCAACATGGAATTCTTGGATGGGTCAGACGGCTTAGACTTAGACGACCGCAGCTGGCGGATCTACTCCAAGAACACCATTGACGCTCCGCAAATGATTACTGAAGACGCTGAAGTCAAGAACTCCATGATCGTGGACGGCTGCTACATCGATGGCAAGATCGAACACTCAATCATTTCTGCTAATGTTGACGTCCAAAAGGGGTCAGAAATCGTTGACTCCGTCATCATGCCTGGTGCCAAGATCGGCAAGAACGTTAAGATCCACAAGGCAATCGTTGGCGAAAACGCGATTATTGGCAGCAACTCAGTAGTTGCAGAAGAAGATGGCAAGATTGCCGTAGTTGGCAATGGTGAAAAGATCGGAGTGTTACCAAATGAAAACAAGTAAGATGTGCGCAATTTTTAGCAACCAGCACGAATACAGCCAATTAAAGCCTTTGACGGATGAAAGAGCCCTGTCAACTCTTTACTTCGCCGGCAAGTACCGCTTGATGGACTTTGCCCTGTCCAGCATCGTCAACGCGGGCATCAACCACGTTTACACCTTGATCAGCCAAGAAAAGGTTAGATCCTACCTGGACCACCTTGGCGGGGGCAAGGAATGGGGCTTAGACACGATTGGTGCCTACGAATACCTGGACTTTTACCAAAACTTGATGCAGCGCCGGGCAAGAGGGGAAGAATATTTTAACGATTTGATCCTCTTTTTGAAGACCTGCAAGATGCCTTACACCGTCTTCATCGGCAACAAGATGGCTGCCAACTTTGAC
>NZ_JBJFHB010000005.1:2006-17815 GCF_051893255.1 Lactobacillus sp.
AACAGCTACTACCAAGCCAACATGGACATGCTGGACAAGGACAAGCGCGACTCACTGCTTTACGGCAGCCAAAAGATCATCACCCGGATCAGAAACGAAGTTGGCACTTATTACGACAAGGACTCTGACGTTAAGAGCACCTTGATCGCTACTGGCTGCAAGGTCAAGGGTGAAGTCAAGAACTGCGTTGTTTCTAGAAGAGTCGGCTTCGCCAAGGACAGCACGACTAAGAACTCCGTGATCATGGCCAACTGCCGGATCAAGAGCGGGGCTGACGTAGAATACGCCATCTTGGACAAGAACGTAGTCGTCGAAAAGGGCGTAACCGTGAAGGGCAAGCCTGACACGCCAGTAGTCATCAAGAAGGGCACTGTCGTTGATAAGGACTTCGTTTTGGAATAAGTAGGAGGATGAATCGTGAGAATCTTATTTGTTGGTGCTGAATGTGCACCTTTCTTTAAGACTGGCGGCTTGGGCGATGTGTTAGGCGCCTTGCCTAACCAATTGGCTAAAGATGGCGACGAAGTAGCAGTTGCTCTGCCACTTTACCAAGACATGCCAGAAGAATACCGTGAACAACTGGAATTCCAAGGCGACTTTTACGTGCCAGTTGGCTGGCGCAACCAATACTGCGGCGTGTTGACCCTGGAAAGAAATGGGGTTAAGTACTTCTTTATCGACAACGAGTACTACTTCAAGCGCCCAGGCATCTATGGCTACTACGACGATGGTGAGCGCTATGCCTTCTTCCAGCAGGCAGTCATCATGATGATGGAACGCTACAACTTCATTCCAGATGTCTTGCACTGCAACGACTACCACACTTCCTTTATACCATTCCTCTTGCGGGAAAAGTGGGGCTTCGTTGATGCTTACCGCGGCATCAAGACGGTTTTGACCATCCACAACCTGGAATTCCAAGGCAAGTATGATGCCAAGACCCTGCCAAACTTTTTTGGCCTAGGCTATGAATGGTTTGACAACGGTACGGTTCGCTTCAACAACGACGTCAACTGGATGAAGACCGGGATCTTATACGCTGACAAGGTAACCACGGTTAGCCCATCTTATGCAAACGAAATTCAAACGCCGGAATTTGGCCAGGGCCTTGATGGCATCTTGAGAGACGTCAACTACAAGCTGGTCGGCATCTTGAACGGGATTGACTTTGAAAAGTACAACCCAGCAACTGACCCTGTCATCAGAGTTCGCTACGATGTCAACCACTTGAAGCACAAGCGCCGCGACAAGACCGACCTGCAAAAGCAAGTGGGCCTGGAAGCTGCACCGACTACGCCGCTCATCGGGATGGTTACCCGCTTGACTGCACAAAAGGGCTGCCAGCTGCTTTTGGAAGAACTCGACAACATCTTGCAGTTTGATGTCCAAGTAGTCTTGCTCGGCAACGGGGACCAATACTTTGAGCATGCCTTAAGCGACATTGCCAGCCGCCACCCAGACAAGTTCAAGCTGATCCTGGCCTTTGACGTGAACCTGGCTCAAAAGATCTACGCCGGGGCTGACGCCTTCTTAATGCCATCTGCTTTTGAGCCATGCGGCTTGTCCCAATTGATTGCTCTGCGCTACGGTACTTTGCCAATCGTTCACCAAATCGGCGGCTTGGCTGACACGGTTTGGATCTATGACAAGACCAAGAATGAAGGCGACGGCTTTGGCTTCCGCGAATTCAGCGGCTACCAAATGGTTGAAGCCATCAAGAAGATGCTTGAGCTCTACCACGAAAAGGAAAAGTGGGCTAAGGCGCAAAGAACGGCCATGCGGTCCGACTTCTCTTGGAAGAATTCCGCAAGCAAGTACCAATGGATGTACGGCGAATTACTTGGATAGATATAGATAAGGAAAACAATGATGACTGTAAGCAAATCAACTGCTAGTTTGAACACGATGGACGTTAAGGAATTTAAGGAACGGCTTGAATCCAAGCTCGACCGTCACTTTGAAGAAAGCGTAGAAGAAGCTTCTAAGGAAGACGTCTTTGCTGCTTTGGTTTCAATTGTGCAAGATGGCTACTCCGGCAAGTGGCGCAGAACCAGAATTGCTGAAACGACCAACAACCACAAGCAAGCCTACTACTTCTCAATCGAATTTTTGCCTGGGACTTTGCTCAAGAGCAACCTGCTCAACTTGGGTTGGCTGGATACGGCTAAGGAAGCCTTGGCTGAATACGGCCTGGACTTAGATGAAATTGCCTCAGCAGAACCAGACATGGCCCTGGGTAATGGTGGTCTTGGCCGCTTGGCTGCCGCCTTCATGGATTCTTTAGCTTCAACTGGCTATGCCGGCAACGGTAACGGCATTCGCTACAAGTACGGCCTCTTCAAGCAAAAGTTCGTTAACGGCTATCAAAGAGAATTGCCAAACGACTGGCTGAAGCAGGGCGACTACTGGGAAGTTCGCCGGGAAAGCAAGTCTGTACCAGTTTACTTCGGCGGCCATGTCAACATGGTTGACGACCATGGCTGGATGACCCCACAATACGAAGGCTGCGATGTGGTTCGCGCCGTTCCTTATGACGTTGCCTTAGTTGGCTACCACAACGGCGTGACCAACACTTTGCGCTTGTGGGATGCAGAAATCGCTCCAGAAGACGAATTAAAGTATCCATCTATTGAAGACCGGCGCAAGGTGGAAGACTTGACTTCCATTCTTTACCCAGACGACTCCAGCTACGAAGGCAAGCTTTTGCGGCTGAAGCAAGAATACTTCTTCGTTTCTGCAGGTCTGCAAAGCATCTTAAACAACTTCATCAAGGACTACGGCGAAGAAGAACTGAAGAACTTGCCTAAGTACGTTGCCGTTCACATCAACGACACCCACCCAGCCATGTGCGTGGCTGAACTGATGCGGCTTTTGGTTGACCGGGAACGGATGGACTGGGATGAAGCTTGGGAAGTAACGCAAAAGGTAATGAGCTACACCAACCACACCATCATGGCTGAAGCCATGGAAAAATGGGACCTGGGCATGTTTGGCCAACTTTTGCCACGTTTGATCGAAATCATCCAAGAAATCGACCGCCGCTACGTCTTGTCTCTTGAAGGCAAGGTTTCAGGCGATGTCATCCAAAGAACTCGGATCATCCAAAACAACCAAGTGCACATGGCTCACCTGGCCATCATTGGCTCTCACTCAGTCAACGGGGTGGCAGCTCTGCACACTCAGCTTCTGGAAACCGAAGTTTTGAAAGACTTCTACCTGCTCTTCCCAGACCGCTTCAACAACAAGACCAACGGGATCACTTTAAGACGGTGGATCCAATTGGCCAACCCAGAACTGGCCAAGCTCTTGGACGACACCATCGGGACCAAGTGGCGCTTTAACAGCAAGGAAATGCTGAAATTTGAAAAGTACTACCACGACACCAAGGTTTTGGCCAAGCTGCAAGCCATCAAGCTGGACAACAAGAAGAAGCTGACCAAGGTCATCAAGGACAGAACTGGCGTCACCGTTGACCCAGAAGCTATCTTTGACGTTCAAGTCAAGAGACTGCATGCTTACAAGCGGCAAACCTTGAAGCTGCTCCACGTTTTGAAGCTGTACCAAGATTTGAAGGCTGGCATCGACCACCCAAAGCGGGTTGTCATCTTTGGTGCCATCGCTGCGCCAAGCTACGTCTTTGCTAAGCAAGTCATCAAGGTGATCAATGCCGTAGCTGACCTGGTTAACAACGACCCAGACATCAAGGGCAAGCTGAAGGTTGTCTTCCTGGAAAACTACAACGTTTCTCTGGCTGAACAAATCATCCCAGCTGCTGACCTCAGTGAACAAATCTCCACGACTACCAAGGAAGCCAGCGGTACCAGCAACATGAAGCTGATGGCTAACGGGGCCTTGACCGTGGCCACCATGGACGGGGCCAACATTGAAATCAAGGACGCCGTTGGCGAAGAAAACATTTTTGCCTTCGGTCTTGATAAGGATGAAGTTTACAGCTACTACGCTAACCACAACTACCACCCAAGAGACCTTTACGAAAGCGACCCAGTTTTGAAGAAGGCAGTTGATGCCTTGATCGACGGCACGATTCCTAACTGTGCTGGCGAAGGCCGGGCCCTTTACGGCAACTTCTTGGGCGACAACGAACAATTCCTGGTTTTGGCCGACTTTGAAGCCTATCTGAAGGCCCAAAAGGAAGCTGAAAAGACTTGGGCTAACAAGCGCCAATGGGCACAAATGAGCCTGGTCAACATCGCTCACTCAGAACGCTTTGACGCAGACAAGACTATTGAACGCTACGCTAAGGAAATCTGGCACTTAGATCCAGTTGAAATTGACGCTGAAAAGGCACGGTAAGCATGAAAGTCACTTTTAAATCCTGGGATCAGCGTTACAAGAGTCCTTTTGGCGCCATCCAGGCCAATACCGAAGTTACCTGGTCGGTAAAAGTTGAAGAAGAAATCCAAGAAGTCACCTTATGGCTGACCAAGGTCAATGAAGACGCGGTTGCCTATCCTCTGTCTTATAATTCAGACACCGAGATGTATGAAACTAGCGTCAAGATCGGGTCTTCTGGTCTTTACTACTACTACTTCAACGTCAAGCAAAACGACCAGTACTACTTCTTGCAAAGAAGCCAAGACGGCTTTGGCGATGGGGAAATCACCCAAGACAATACCGACCTGCGGACCTTCCAGCTGACTTGCTACGACCGGACGGTGCCGCAAGCGCCTTGGTATACCCGGGGCGTGGTCTACCAGATTTTTCCAGACCGCTTCAACAACGGCAACCCTAACGGCGAGATTACAGGAAGAAAAAAGGACAGTTTTATCTACGCAACGAAGAAAGACAGTCCTTACTACATTAAAAATGAGCAAGGCGACATTGCCCGTTGGGACTTTTTTGGCGGTAACCTTGAAGGCATTAGGCAAAAAATTCCCTACCTCAAGCAATTGGGTGTAACGGCAATCTACCTGAACCCCATTTTCTTAGCTTCCAGCAACCACCGCTATGACACCCAAGATTTCTTGCAGATTGATCCCATGCTGGGGACTGAGGAAGATTTTAAAAAGCTTGTTCACGACCTGCACAAAAACAAGATTGCCTTGATCTTGGACGGGGTCTTCAACCACGTTGGGGCTGACAGCAAGTACTTTTTAGAAGCGATTAACGATAAAAACAGCAAGTATTTCTCCTGGTTCAACTTTATTCATTATCCCGACAAGTACCAGTCCTGGTGGGGCGTAACTACCCTGCCAGAAGTCAACAAGCACAACAAGGACTATCAAGACTTTATCTGCGGTCCTAAGGGCGTTTTGGCCAAGTGGACCCGGATGCATGTTGACGGCTGGCGTTTGGACGTGGCCGACGAACTCCCAATGCAGATGCTGCGCGAAATCAGAGAGCGCCTGCAAAATGAAGACTGCCACGTCTTGATTGGGGAAGTGTGGGAGGATGCCTCTCACAAGTTCGTCAACAGTGAGTTCCGGACCTACATGGCTGGGGACAACTTGACGGGAACGATGAATTATCCAATCAGAAATTTCATCATTGACCTCTTGCAGGCCAAGAATGAAGAAGACGAACTGTCAGCTTTGAACGACTTGGAGAAACTGGTAGAAAACTATCCTAAAGCCTTTTTGGAAAACTGCATGAACAATATTGGCACTCACGATACGCCAAGAATCAAGACAGTTTTGGGAGGCGATGAGGATCTGGTATCCTTGGCCTTTGGCCTGCTCTTCTCTGTACCAGGCGTACCTTGCGTTTACTACGGGGATGAAGCTGGCCTTGAAGGGGACAAGGACCCTGACAACCGCCGCTACTTCCCATGGGGCGAGGAGAGTCAGCTTTTGGAAAGAAAGGTTGCTAGACTAGCTTCCTTGCGCAAGCAAAACCCAGCCTTGGTAAACGGCAAGGTCGGCTTTGTGAAGATCGCTTTTGGCATCAATGCCTTGGTCAGATATAATCAAAAGGAAGTTGTAGTTTACTGCTACAACAAGACCGATCAGGACGTGATCCTGGATGCCGGTGAATTTCAAACTTATTGCCTGCCAGAAGAGATTGCTGAACTGGTAAGTGATATACTTGATCAGGAAAGCCTATTAAAAAAGTCAGATATGCATAAAACATTTCTGATCGCGAAGAAATAAGAGAATGTAAAGGAAAATAAGATGAACGCAAAAGAAAGCTTTGAACAATGGAAGAATGCGGCCTTGCCAGAAGACTTGGCTGAGCAAATGGCCGAACTTGGCTCAGACGAAAAGTGGATCGAAGACGCTTTTGGTCAAGACATCAACTTTGGGACGGCCGGGATGCGGGGGCTCCTGGAACCAGGGACCAACCGGATCAACCTCTTCACGGTTGGCCGGGTAACTGAAGGCTTGGCCCGCCTCATTGACGAAAACGGGGAAGAGGCTAAGAAGCGCGGTGTCGTAATTTCATTTGACTCTCGCTACAACTCCCGGGAACTGGCTACTCACGCTGCCCGCGTATTGGGTGCCCACGGCATTCACGTTTACCTCTTTGATGACCTGCGCCCAACGCCAGAATTGTCTTTTGCCGTTCGCTACCTGCACACCTTTGCCGGGATCAACATTACTGCTTCTCACAATGCCAAGCAGTATAACGGCTACAAGGCCTACGGCGAAGACGGTGCCCAAATGGGTCCAGAAAATGCTGACCGTCTTTTTGCCTATGCGCAAAAGGTTGACGACATCTTCAGCGTAGAAGCAGCTCCAGTTAAGAAGCTGCGCGCTAATGGCACTTTGCAACTGATCGGCGAAGACGTAGACGAAGCTTACCTGGCAAAGCTTGACACGGTTAACGTGAACAAGGAAATGATCAAGGAAAATGCTGACAAGCTGAAGATCGTTTACACTCCACTTCACGGTACTGGTAAGATGCTTTACGACCGGGCTTTCCGCCGCGGCGGCTTTACCAATGTGGTCCCAGTGCCAAGTCAAGCCATCGTTGACCCAGAATTCCCAACTTGCAAAAAGCCTAACCCAGAATTTAGAGATGTCTTCAATCCAGGCGTAGAATTGGCCAACGAAATCGGTGCTGATATGATCGTTGCCACCGACCCAGACGCTGACCGGATGGGCGCTTGCGTTAGAACTGACAAGGGCGACTTCCAAGTCTTGACTGGGAACCAAATCGCCACTTTGATGTCTTACTACCTGCTCCAAAACTTGAAGGACTCAGGCAAGTTGACGCCAGATTACGAAATCGTAACCTCAATCGTTTCAAGTGCCTTGCCATTCAAGATTGCCAAGGACTTCGGCATCAAGACTAAGTCAGTTTTGACTGGCTTCAAGTACATCGGTGAAGAAGTTGACCGCATGAACAAGGAAGGCGATGGCAAGTTCCTGATGGGCTTTGAAGAAAGCTACGGCTACTTGTTCCAAGCCTTTGCCCGTGACAAGGACGCGATGCAAGGGGCCTTGATGTTCTTTGAAGTTGCTTGCTACTATGCTTCTCGCGGCATGACGGTCTTTGATGGCTTGCAAGAAATCTGGAAGAAGTACGGCGTTGCCTACGAAATCACCCGGGCAATCGAAATGCCAGGGATCGGCGGCCAAAAGAAGATGGCTGAACTGATGAGCAAGCTGCGCAGCGAACGCCTCAGCGAAATCAACGGTGTCAAGGTCTTGAAGATCGAAGACTACCAAGAACAAGTAACGGTTGAAGATGGCAAGGAAACGCCACTTACTGGCTTCCCGAAGTCAAACGTCTTGAAGTACTTCTTGGATGACGAAAGCTGGGTTGCCTTGCGGCCATCTGGTACCGAACCAGTTATCAAGGCTTACGTCGGCGTTAACAAGAAGGACCTTGCAACTGCCGAAAAGGCTGCTGAAAGCTACCAAGACGCCATCAGCGAGCTTTTGAAGTAGGAGATAGGCAAACTATCATCAGCGGCTTAAAGAGCTTAAAGCAGCGATTTTAAGCCGAAGAAAAAGGACTGCAAATGCAGTCCTTTTTTGATGGTAATTTTTGTTTTTAACTTAAATTTACTTTTGGCCAATTACATATCGCCAAAGGTTACGCCCATCAGGCGAGCATTGCCAACCGTCTTGCCAGCTGGGTTAACGTACTTAAGCTTGCCTGCCGTATCTTCCAAGGCAATTGAGTCAACTTCGCCTTGCTTCATCACGACCAAGCGGCCAAATGACCGGTTCATGATCAGGCGGGCGCCTTCAATCCCGAAGCGAGTTGAGATTTCCCGGTCGTAAGCGTCAGGGTTGCCGCCGCGTTGTGCGTGACCGATAACTGCCGTTCTAATTTCGGCCTTTGGCAGGGCTTCTTGGAGCTGAGCAGCGATTTCGTTGACAACACTAGCGCCATTTCTAGCTGCAACCTTAGCCTTGTACTTCTTCTTGGAAAGCTTGGCGTCTTCTTGAGAGATGGCACCTTCAGCAGCGGCGATAATGGTGAACTTCTTGCCAGCCTTTTCCCGCTGCTTGATCTTCTTGACAACCACGTCAATATTGTAAGGAATTTCTGGCAGCAAGATAATTTCAGCACCAGTTGCTAAGCCGGCAGCCAAGGTAATGTGGCCAACCTTGTGACCCATGACTTCGACAACGAAGATCCGAGAGTGGCTTTGAGCCGTGGTGTGGATGTCATCCAGGTAACGAGTTGCCACGTCAACGGCGCTTTGGAAGCCGAAGGTGTAGTCCGTGCCCCAGGTGTCGTTGTCGATGGTCTTTGGCAGACCGATCACGTTCAAGCCTTCTTGAGCCAGCATGTTGGCTGACTTAAGTGAGCCGTTGCCGCCTAAAACGGCCAAGGCATCCAGGTTCAGCTTCTTATAGGTCTTCTTCATGGCAGCGACCTTGTCAAAGCCATCTTCGATAACCCGCATCATCTTGAAGGGCTGACGGGAAGTGCCCAAAATGGTCCCGCCCATGTTCAAGATGCCAGAAAAGTCCCGGGGCTTCATCTTGATGTAGTCTTCATGCATCAAGCCGTAGTAGCCGTTCTTAAAACCAATAATTTCAACGTCGTCAACGCGGTTGTAAAGGGTCTTGGCCAAGCCCCGCATCGTTGCATTCAAAGCTTGGCAGTCCCCACCGCTAGTTAAAATACCAACTCTTAAAGTCATGTTGCTTCCTCCCCATGCAAAACTCTTCTTAAAACTTGGCTAATACTAATCTTAGACATGTCGGCAAAAACATGCAAGAAAAAACTTATTGATATTTATGATTTAACATAAAAACAGTCTGGAGAAATCCAGACTGTTTTTTCATGGTAGGTAGATAGTTTTTGAATTACTTAGCAGTCAATGCCAGCAAGTTGTCGCCAGCCTTAACTTGGCTTTCCTTAGTCTGGGAAATTTCGCTGTAAGCTGGGGTGTTGGTTACGATAACCATTACAGTCGTGTCGTAGCCTTCAGCCTTAACGGCTTCCAGGTCAACTTCGCCAAGCTTTTGGCCCTTTTCAACGTGTTCATCTTGAGATACCAAGCTCTTGAAGTGCTTGCCGCCCAAGTTGACCGTGTCCAGACCAACGTGGATCAAGATTTCAGCACCGTCGTCAGACTTCAAGCCATAGGCGTGGCCAGTCTTGAAGGCAACATTGACAGTACCAGTGATTGGGGAGTAGATGGCGCCTTCGCTAGGAACGATAGCGGCACCGTCACCCATCAATTTCTTTGAAAAGACTTCGTCGTTAACCTTTGACAAGTCTTCAGCTTCACCAGCAACTGGGGCCAAGATAACTTCGTCCTTTTCTGCTGATTGGCTAGCTGCTGGAGCTTCTTCAGCAACAGTTTCTTCTTCTGCTGAAACAGGAGCTTCAACAGTTTCAACTTCTTCCTTCAGGTGACCCTTGCCCCAAACGATGGTCAAGGCAAAAGCAATTGCGAAGGCAACAAGTTCACATACAACGTACATTGGGATGGTCTTAGGGTAGATTGAAAGGAAGCCTAAGAAACCAGCTGAACCCATGGAAGCGGCCTTAACTTGGGTAAGACCTGCAAGAGCTGCACCAAAGCCTGAACCGATCAAGGCGCAGAAGAATGGGAAGCGGTACTTCAAGTTAACCCCGAAGAGGGCTGGTTCAGTAATCCCAAGCAGGGCAGAAACGCCGGCAGATGATGCCAAACCCTTCATCTTCTTGTTCTTAGTCAAGAACCAGATAGCGAAGGTAGCTGCACCTTGAGCAACGTTAGCCATAGATGCAACAACGAAGATAAAGTCACCAGCGCCCTTGCCAGCTGCAAAGGCAGCGATCAATTGAGTTTCGATGGCTGGGAAGCTTTGGTGCAAACCAGTCATAACGATAGCTGAGTAGCAAAGACCAAACAGACCCATGCCGACAAAGCCAGCAGTGTTGTACAGCCATACAAAGCCGTTAGTGATCCAGTCTGAAACAGTCTTCATGACAGGCCCGATAACCGTGAAGGTCAAGAAGCCAGTGATCATGACTGACAAAAGTGGGGTAAAGGTAAAGTCAACTGCTGAAGGCAGAACCTTGTGCAGTCTCTTTTCCAAGAAGGCTAACAGCCAGATAGCAACTAAAACTGGGATAACTTGGTAAGTGTATTGGGTTTGCGCAACATGCAAGCCGAAGATGTTCCAGTATTTAGTAGCCCCGCCCAATTGAGGGGTGGTCATGATCAAACCGATTGAAGCCCCTAAGAATTGGTTGGCACCAAACCGCTTAGCGGCAGACATGCCGACCAGGACTGGCAAGAACATAAATGGTGCAGCTGACATTACTTGGATCATGTCAGACATGCCCTTGATGGCTGGGTTCATTTCAACTAATGACTTAGCCCCAAACAAGCCAGGACTAGTGAAGAAGTTGTTCAAAGCCATCAGCAAACCACCCGCAACCAAGGCTGGGATGATTGGAACGAAGATGTCACTCAGCAGCTTGATAAAGGCCATTACTGGGTTGACCTTCTTGCCGTTAGCGGCGATCTTCTTTAAGTCGTCGGTAGAAACTTCCTTAAGACCGGTCATCTTGATCAATTCGTCGTAGACGTTGTCAACGTCACCAGGCCCGATGATGATCTGGTATTGACCATCAGTCTTAAAAGTACCCTTAACATCTGGGTCCTTGTCTAATGCTGCTTGGTTGATCTTGGTATCATCCTTCAAAACCAACCGTAAACGAGTCGCACAGTGAGCAGCTGCGATCAGGTTGTCTTCGCCAACATCAGCGATAACCCGTTTAGCAACTGCGTTGTAATCCATTGCCACGATTAACACTCTCCTTACTCTCTGAAAACGCTTTTTCTTAATTCACTGTATATGATACCGGTTTCTAAGATCTCTGTCAATCGTTTGACAGAAATTTTTGAAAAAATTTTGTGAGCGTAACAATTCCCGTCACTATAGTAAAAAGTGCATGTCAACCGTTTGACATGTTAGCGCTTTAACCTTAAAATAGAAGATGAAATTACTGTACTTAATTGATTTTTTAGATAAAAACATTGAATCAGCGGAGGTTGCTTTAAATGGAATGGACAAGAGAAAAAAGATATCTTCCTTATAGCAAGTGGGACGCCTTAACCTTGCTTAAGCTGCAAAGTCAGGCTGCTAGATCTGAATACCAGCTGCACTACCACATCCGGCCGATGTCAGGGCTTTTAAACGACCCTAACGGCTTTTCCTACTTTAATGGGAAGTGGCAAGTTTTTTACCAATCATATCCTTTTGGAGCAGTGCACGGGTTAAAGTCTTGGGTGCACCTGGAAAGCCCAGACCTGGTTCACTGGCAAAACCTAGGGCAAGCTGTCTTGCCTGACTGCGACTTAGACAGCCACGGAGCATATTCTGGCTCAGCCAAGGCAATTGGCGACAAGCTCTTTTTAATGTATACTGGGAACGTTCGTGACGAAAATTGGGTGCGGCATTCTTACCAGGTTGGGGCCTTCATGGACCAAGAGGGGAATGTTGAAAAGATCAAAGAACCCTTGATCAAGGCGCCAGACCACGTGACTGAGCACTTCCGGGACCCACAGATCTTGGAGCATGATGGCAAGTACTACGCCATTTTAGGCGCCCAAGATGCCGAAACTAAGTCTGGCCACATCAGCCTCTACCGGGCAGAAAAGATTGAAGGACCATGGGAAGACCTGGGCTATGTTGACCTGCCGCCAATGGGCTACATGGTTGAATGCCCGAACCTGGTCTTTGTGGGCGGCAAGCCGATCTTCATCTTCTGTCCGCAAGGCTTAGATAAGAAGGTCACCGACTACCAAAACGTCTACCCTAACATGTACTGGGTGGGCGAATCCTTTGACTTTGACACGGGCCATTTTGAGACTAAGCAAAAGGCCCCAATCAACTTAGACGAAGGCTTTGACGTTTACGCTAGCCAAGCCTTTAACGCTCCAGACGGCAATGCTTACGTGGTCAGCTGGGTGGGCTTGCCAGATGTTACTTACCCAACTGATGAAGAAGGCTGGGCAAACTGCTTCAGTCAAGTCAAGAAGTTGTCCTTGAAGCATGGCCACTTGCTTCAAAAGCCGGTGAAGGCCATGAAGAGCCTAAGATGCGATAAGAAAGCTTTTGCCGGCCACCATTTGATGGACTTAGGCAACCAAACGGAAATCAAGCTGGACATTCACCGCGGTCAAGAGGGCACTTTGACTTTGGCAGCTGATGAAGCTGGCAAACATGGCTTAAAGCTCCACTTTAAGACCGGCAAGGGCGCCAGCTTGACTGTCGACCGGGGCGAAGTCGGTGAGGCTGTCAACCCTGAATATGGGACGGCTAGAAGCATCAGCTTGCCAGACGAGGAAGACTTCAGCCTCAGAATCTACCTGGACCACTCCTTGTTTGAAATCTTTGTTGATGGCGGGAGAGAGGTCATTACTGGCCGCTACTTTGCACCTAAGGGGCAGATTTTTGCCAAGATGAGCAAGGGCGTCAGCTACAAGGGCAAGAGCTGGAAGCTGAAAAATATGTAATTTAGAAATAGAAGGGAATTTGTAATGCGGCCGAAACTAACCGATGTTGCCAAAAAAGCGGGCTGCTCGCCAACTACTGTCTCGCGGGTGATCAACAATTATGGCTATATCAGCCAGAAAACCAAAGATCGGGTCTATGCGGCCATGCGGGAGCTCAACTACCAGCCAAATACCCTGGCGCGGTCGCTGCAAGGCAAGCAGACCAAGATGATCGGGGTGATCGTGCCAAGCATTACCAATCCCTTCTTTGCGGAGCTGGTGGCCAAAATTGAAGAGCAGCTGTCTGAGGATGGCTACAAGATGATCCTTTGTAACGCTGAACAAGACAGCAACAAGGAAAGGCAGTACCTGAGGATGCTCGAAGCCAACCAGGTTGACGGGATCATTGCGGGTTCGCACAACTTGGACATTGAGGACTACCGCCGCTTTGGCCTGCCGATCGTTTCTTTTGACCGGGACCTGGCTAGCTCGGTGCCAATCGTCGGGAGCGACAACTACCAGGGCGGCTGCCTGGCCAGCCAGGCGCTGGTGGATGCGGGATGCAAGCACATCTACTTTATCGGCAACCCCAACAAGACCGGCAACCCGACCTTTTACCGCTTTGAAGGCTACGCCGACACCATGGCTAAGGCTAATTTGACCGTCCACACGGCCAGGTCTGCCTTTTACGAGTCACCATCAGCCAAGGCAGCGGCCTTAAAGGAGCTTTTGGATAGTGAGCGCAAGATCGACGGCGTCTTTTGCTCAGACGACATGACGGCGATCCTGCTCTTGCGGGTGGCTAAGGACCTCGGCATCAAGGTGCCAGAAGAATTGAAGGTAGTCGGCTTTGACGGGACTCAGCTGATTCAAAATTACGAACCAGAATTGGCCACTATCGTCCAGCCGATTGGCGATTTGGCCGGGATGCTGGTCAAGCTTTTGTACGAGCGGATCGCCGACCCAAGCAAGCCTCTGGCGCAAAACAGCTACCTGCTGCCAGTTAAGCTTTTAAAGAACCAAACTATTTAAATTTGAGTGATGGCTGCTTCTGCTAGGATTTTTTCGGAAAAATGACTATAATTAAACTAGAGTATAGAAAGCGGTGACAAGCATGAGTAAGAAGAAAGTTTTTTGGCTATGCTTATTAGCCTTTACCGGTGTCGGCCTTCTGGTTTACGGGGCCGAGATTGCTTATGCTTTTGCCAAGGACCGGAACAAGAAGATGGAATACAGCTTCGATGAAAGTCCGGAAGAAGCAGAAGCGGATTATTTAAACGAAGAATAGTGTAAAAAGAGTTCCAGCCGGTATGGCCGGAACTTTTTTGGTATGATGGTAGCAAAGTATTTTTAAAAAGTGGGAGAGATTTTTGACATGAATAAAAGCCGCTTAGAAGCCTTTAGCGATGGTGTTTTAGCCATCATCATCACCATCATGGTCTTAGGCATTGAAGCGCCTAAGGGGGCCAATTTCAGCGATATTAAGCCCCTTTTGCCCCAGCTGGCCATCTACCTGATCAGCTTTTTCAACATGGCCATCTACTGGGTCAACCACCACAACCTGACTCACGCCTTGCCCTACATCAACTTTAAGGTGATCTGGAGCAATCTGGTCTGGCTCTTTATGATGTCCTTGGTGCCGCTAGCCACGGCTTGGGTGGGAGCCCATCCGGTGTCGGCAGCTCCGCTTTGCATCTATGGTCTGGTCCAATTTGCGGGCTCTTTGGCCTTTTTACTCTTTCAGCACTACTGCTTCCAGGTTGAGTGCGAAAGCGACCAGATGCGGAAAAACTTTGGCTTAAAGGGCTACGCATCGCTGGCTTTTTACCTCATGACGGCGGCCTGCGCCTTCTCTTGGCCCGTGGCGTCCTGGATCTTTACAGCGTTAGTCGCCATCATGTGGCTGATTCCTGATCGGCGGATGAAGCGTGCAGGGAAAATCTAGTTAGTAAAAAAGTCCTAGATCTGTGATCTAGGACTTTTTGCTGGCTATTTCTATTTTTTATAAGGGGCACTCTAAAAGGTCTACGTCGGTGTCGCCAATGTCATCGTAATGGACATTGGCTTTTTGGACGAAATTAAAGCCGTTTTTCTCGTAAAGGTGGCGGGCTGGCCGGTTGCCTGCCATGCTGTCAAGGCGAATCACCTTGCAGCCGAGCTCTTTAGCGCGGCTTTCAGCAAAAAGCAGGAGAGCAGCGGATAGGCCTTGGCGGCGGAAGGCAGGGTGGAGGCCGTAAAGGTGGATCACGGCGATTTCGTTATCCTCGGCCTTGGTTGGCCAGTCGAACTTGCTGTAAAGCGGGTCGTTGCCCACGGTCAAGAGGCATGCTGCTGCGATTTTGCCGTCTTTGAAGCCAATCAGGGCTTGATCTTTTTCGATGGCAGCTTTTAAGTCGCTTTCGGCCGGGTAGATGCCCCAGTGCCAGTCGGCGCCGTAATCGTCAAATTTTTGGTGGTCGCAAATGTCTTGGTAAAAGCGGCAGAGGGCCGGCAAGTCGGCCATGGTTGCCACTTTGCAGTCTAGTTGGTTCATGTTTTTTCCTCACTATTTTTTCTCTATTAAGTTCATTTTAGCAAACTAAACGGATTTTTGACAGATCAGGGCGCATTTTTTAGCAAACTAAAGTAAAAACAAAAAAGAGTCGTTAACAACGACTCTTTTATCATGCGGACGAGAAGACTTGAACTTCCACGACCTAAAGCGGTCACAAGATCCTTAGTCTTGCGCGTCTGCCAATTCCGCCACGCCCGCAAGCACAATTAATAGTATAGCAAAGGGAGGAAAAAGTGCAAGCCCAATTTTTAGAAAAAAGTTTTTAAAAAGGACTTGCATTTTTTCCTAGATCCGGTATACTAATATTCGTGCCTTGGTTGAGGCATTAAAAATAAAAGATGGCCCGTTGGTCAAGTGGTTAAGACACCGCCCTTTCACGGCGGTAACATGAGT
>NZ_JBJFHB010000006.1:0-4160 GCF_051893255.1 Lactobacillus sp.
TATTTGCTGCATTGATTTTAACTTTAAGCATCTTGGTGCCAAGCTTTGTCGAGGTTGGGAGCAGCGTGTGGACTGCAAATAGTGCGGTTGCTGCCGAAAGCTCTGCAAATTTAGCTGATAAAAAGTGGATTGACAGCTTAGACATTGAAACTCAGCAAAATGGCAAGTGGGTTGCCGTTGACGGCTCAACGCCGCTATCTGATGGCAGCAACGTTAGAGCCAAACTTGCTTATACGATTCCAATGGGCAGCTTGACTGGCAAGGGCTCAAAGGTTACCTACCAATTCCCAGATGGCTTTAAGATTGATAAGGAGCAAAAAGGTAACGTTTATAGCAAGACTGATTCTAGCAAGGTAATTGGGACTTACACGATTTCTACCGATGGGAAGGTCGAGATCACTTTTAACGAAAACTTTGACCCCAAGACCAAGCAAACCGGTACTTTAACTGTTAACGGTACTCTGGAAAATACCAGTAGCTCTGATGAAAAGAAGCTAAACTTCCCAGGGTCTGGCACGACCATCGTGATCAAGAAGAAGGATAACGGTGATACGGACCATGACATTCAAGTTGAAAAGAAAGGGACTGTTGCTGAAGATAAGAAGAGCGTTAGCTATACCGTTAAGGTATCGACGACTAAAGGCACGCCCGATACGGTTGACGTTGATGACACGCTGCATGATTTAAAAAATGTTACCGGGAGTTATGATCGGAGCAGCTTTAAGATTGTTAAAGTTGACGCTATTGGCAATAAAACAGAGCTGAGTACGAGCAAGTATCAACCAGTGATTAGCACCAATAGCAGCAATCAAGCTACTTTTAAAATCTCTAGTCTGCCAAAGCTAGATAAGGGTGAATCATACGAAATTACCTATTCAGTCAAGATTAGTACTAATCTCAAAGACAATACTGAAGGCTATGAAGAGATTAATAACTCGATTCACGCCAAGTCAAAGGATAAAGATAGCTGGAACGGAGATAGGGAGACGATCCATAATAGCAGGATCCAGAAAGATGGTTCTTACAAAAATGGGGAAATCAACTGGAGAATTAATGTTAACAACGCTGAAGAAGACATTAGCCATTATGTTCTGTACGATAACTTGCCAGATAATTCCAGTTTGTTAGATGACATCCAGATTGTGGATGATAGCACTGGCGAAAAGTATGATTTAAGCCCACTGATTAGAAGGGGTAAAAAAGGGGACAAGTCGATTTATATTGATTTCTCTAGATTGCCTGACAAGTATAAAAAAGATAGATTCACGATAACGTATAGGACCAAGGCACCGGAAACTGATGATAAATCGGTTAAGGTTGAGAACAAGGCTGACTTCTATGATACAAACCACCACTACTCTTCAGATAAAAGCGTTGATGTGCCAGCTGAGAGCTATGGAGTTCATAAGCAATTTGATAGTGAAGAAGCAATTAGTGGAAATAGTGATGAGAAGAAGTATAACTGGACTTCTACTTATACACTAAGCGGCAAAATTGCTAAATATGTGGATCTTTCAGATATATTTGAAGATGCTACTAGCGTGAGCGTTCATGATCAATCACAGAAGCCACATACTGATACTCACTATGGCATTGCGAGTGAACTGTACAAAGAACTAACGGATCCAAACAAGCAAGAGCTGATCGCAGAAGAGGGTTCTAAGACAACAAAGTATATTTTAGGTCAAGACTACAAGGTTGATCTTCATTTCTACAAATATGTAGTCAAAAAAGTGAACGGAGAAGATCAGGGGAGCTATGAGGAAGTTGATCACACTGATAGCAAAACTCACATTAAGTACTATTCAATGAGAATTCTTCCCTTAGATGGTAAGACAATCAAGCCAACTAAGTTTGTCATTCACTATTCATCTCGTGCCAACATTTCTAAAGTTAGCTATGGTGAAACGTGGACTTACAAGAATTATGCTGACTTTGTTGCTTTTAACGGTACTTCGATCAATCAAGGAGACATCGCGCAACATGAATATAAAAAAGATGCTAATTTGGTCAAAGACGCTAGTTTAACTGGCGTTGCTGACAGCTATAAGGGCGAGGATCTCAACGCCGACCTTGATAAAACGAATGGTGAAATTTACTACCGAATTTTGGTTAAGCTTCCTAAGGGTTACACTGGCAAGGCAGAGGTAACCGACCTTTTACCTAAGGGGATGACATACGTAGATGGCAGCTTGAAGGCGAAGGTTTATTACAGTGATTGGGATACCAGATCTCAGATAACTTGGTGGGATAACGACAAACATGCCAATCTAACCTATGACCTTGATGGCGCTCAAAAGCCATCAGTTTCCACACAAAAGCAAGCTGATGGTACTACTAAGTTAATGGTGAGCGTACCAGATGGCTACGATAACTCGAATAGTAACATTATCCAGCTAACCTACAAGGCTTCAGTTAAAGGTGATGATGATTGGGAGGATATGAGCAAGCTCAGTAAGTCATACACCAACACCGTTAGCTGGAATGGCTACACTGATAAGCAAACGACCAATGAAACTAGAGAAGTTTCAGTTTTAAAGAAAAAAGGCGTTCAAATCAAAGATGCCGATGGCAACCCAACCAATGTGATTGGCTACCAAGTTGACATTAACCCGCAAAGCTTAGACTTGAATCCTGATGGTGATACGGTAATCTTGAATGACCAATTGTCTTTATCAAGCGGGATGGATGCTTACCTGGATCTGCAAAAGACTAAGCTCTATAAGTATGACTATAAGGCTGAAAACCATATCGGAGATGAGATTGATCACAGTCTGTATTCACTGAAATACGACAGCGATACTCACCAGATCAAACTGGAATTGCCGGATAAAACTGCTTGCGTTTTGGTTTACCAATACAGCATTGATACTGATAACAACATTAATCCGACGATCAGTAACAAGGCTTCCTTAGCTGGCAAGTATTCAAGCGATGAATCAACCCAGTTGACAGATAGTTCATCTTCTGCCGATATTACCGAGCAAAAGATTTCAGTATATAAAGTTGACAGTGACGATTATACCAAGAACCTGCCAGGTGCAGAATTTAGCTTAGAAAAACTCAATGGCAGTTCTTGGCAAAAGGTTGCAGCTAAAGACGTAAACGTTAATGGCAAATTAGTAACCGACCAAAAAGGGAAACTCGATCTGACCAACTTATCCAATAATACGGTTTACCGTTTAAAGGAAAGTAAGGCGCCAAGCGGGTATAGTTTGAACACCAAGTATTTTTACTTGGTGTGGCTGAATGGCAAAAAGACGTCAGATGATGTTTACAAAAACCTGAGCGACACGGTCAAAAACGAGATTGGTAAGCAAAGCAATATCCACTTCTTTAAGACTGCTGGTGGGGCAATCTATGTTCCAGACGATTACTCACAGCTGACAGTTGCTAAACACTGGGTCAACTCAGATGGCACAGCTGCCAAGCCAGGAGCGTCTAGCGTTAAGGTTGACCTTTACCGGGTAACGAAGAAGTTAAATTCGATTAATGTGAGAGTGATTATTGCTAATCCAAACTTTGGAAATAACGATCATTCAAATGATCCAAATAATAAACCGTTTTTTGATAAGACTTATAGTATCGAAAAAGGATCTACAATTACGATTCATGGTGCTGATAATGATGGGAATGCTGTAAAGCTTCAATGGATATTATTTAATAGGATGGTAAGTTACACAGATAATATCCAGCCTAATCTTGATCCAAATGCAACTTCATATACTTCACCACAATTAAACAGTGATACTACAATATTTGCAAAAGAAAGTAGCAATTGTTGGACTACCAATGTTCTTGTTGACAAGGAAGACCCACAGCCAATCATCGACCAAACAACCAAGACCAAGGTAGAAACAGTCACCTTGGATGCGGCCAACAACTGGCAAAAGACCTGGAGCGACCTTCCTCACGAAGATGAAAATGGCAATACCTATTACTACTACGTCGAAGAAGAGTCTGTACCAGGTTACAAGACCAGTTACCGCAACAATAACGGCATCAAGTATGGTCAAATTGATGTCATCAACCAAGAAAAGAATGAATTTTATCACTTGCCGCAATCAGGGGGCAGAGGCCTTTATGCATTCCTAGTGTTGGGGACTGCGATTGTGGCAAGCGGTCTGGCTTTTCGCCGGAAAAAGTTTAATTAGTTAATC
>NZ_JBJFHB010000007.1:0-17352 GCF_051893255.1 Lactobacillus sp.
GAGTGTCTTAAAGCGTTCCCCGTTCAAAGTCAATGCCTTAACTTAATGACATTGCTCAAATGAGTGCTTATTTTTCGTTTTTGCTTATTACCGGTGCTTTTTGGGCATTTGTGGCCGGTGGCTGAAGAGCTCTGCGATCAGCTTGAAGGCACCATAAACGATTAAAAGGATGCCGATTTCGACGATCGATTGCCGGTTGAAGTATTCTGGGTTGATGATCACGATGATGCCCAGAGCAAAGGCCACAATCGCTTCTAGCGCCGTAATGATGATTCGGAAAATCCCGGTTTGCTCCCGCATGATAATCTTTCTGGTTCGCCCGTAGGCATAAAAGAGGAGAAAGATCCCCAAGAAGTAGTGGGCCAAGAAGATCAGCAATTGATTGTTGGAAAGCAGTGCCACCGAAATGGCGAATAGGGCCAAGTAGGTGATCAGGAAAAAGTGCTTCTGCTGCGGTTTAAAAGAGGTCACCGAAACTGACAAGATATGTTTAACGCTAAAGATGATCCCGCCTAAAGAGGCAAGGATGCCAAAAGCCTTAAAGGCGTATCCTGGCGCAGTTAAGCTGACAACCCCTAGCAGGATCAAGAGCCAGCCGGTCAAGCTGCCCTTTGAAAAAAGCGCGGACCCAATCTGCTGACTTTTAATCATCTGCCAGATGGAGTCAAAAAGGCTGCCTAGGATAAATTTGGTCCGTCTAGATGAGTTGGTAACCGAAAGCAGGATGGCGCCAAAGCCCCCAAAACCGTTCTTAGCCAGCTGATTAATCTTGGTTGAGCCACTTGCCTCTAAAGCTTCAAACAAGTCCTTAGTGAGCGATTCTCGCTCTTCTAGGGTAGCTTGCCCGATCCACTGGTTGATCAGCTGATTGTAGATCCGGGACTCTGAATTTGGCCGCTTGTGGGTCACAAACTGGCTGCCCTTGATCTGCCAAGAATAGGTGTCATGCTGGGTAATGTTGGAATTGGTGGAATAAACAATGGTTGGCTCAATGTCTTTGGGTTCAAACAGGCGGCCAACGATGGAATAGTCAGGCACGTAGCGGTGCAGGACCTGCTTTAAAAATTCATCGTTGACTTGCCCATACGCCCCCTCAACTTCGTCAGCTAAGCCAGGGCTGTCGAAGGTATAGACGGCCTTGATCCGCCTTTGGTAGTCAGCAGGCAGGTGCAAGGCGGCGTATTCAGCCAAGTTGCCGCCTTTAGAGTGGCCACCCAGGATAAAGTCATGGTCATCGCTAGCCAAAATTTCTTTTAAGTAGCGGGCACCGAGGCGCTGAGCCTTGGTTTCTTTAAAAGAAATTTCAAAGTCTTCCCGCCAGCCAACCAGGGTGTCGTCGGTTCCTCTGAAGGCCACGTAGTGGGTGCCATCTTCCAGAACGATCTTCACGGCGCTAAATTGGCACTGGGCTGTCAGGGTTGAATTAAAGTGCGACAGGCGGGCATTTTTAAAGCGGTCAGCCTCGCTCATTAGCTTAAACAGTTCTTGGTATTGGCTGGCATCAAGGCCCTCAAAGGAAGAGGCAAAGTACTTTTCCGCGATTTCTGCAACGGTCACTTCCTTGTTGCCGCTAGGGATGTATTTTTCCAAATTGAGATAGGAAAAGATGGCCAAGACTAGCGCATCGATTTCATTAAAAGGCGACTTTTCAAGTGGAATGTCACCCCGCCATTCCAAATAAGTCAGCAAGTTGCTGTTGTCCAAGTCACTCACTTCCTTAGTAAAAATAAGATATTTACAAGTTAATTTTAGCCTAAATTTGCCTTTCTTGCGCGGTGAAAAACTCGAAATTTAGAGAGTCTTAGAACTTATTTTTGGCAAAAAAAGAAACCAGTGATGACACTGGTTTCAAAAAGCTTAATTATTTCTTAGGCTTTTGCTTGCCCTTTTCTTGCTTTTCTTCTTCATCGCCTTTGCCCTTGCCGGCATCTTTCTTGGGATCAGGGATGCTGGCAAATTTGTCAAACATCTTTTCTAAGTCGTCTTGTCTCTTAAAGGTTAAGCCCATTTTCTTTTTCCTCGCTTTTTGATAGTCGTTAGTATTAAGCCAATTATAGCGATTTTTTGCCAAAAAGCCAATTAAAGGCTATACTTACTAAAAAGAAGTTGTAAAACGAAGTTCCAAAGAAAGAAGCAAAAGCATGGATGCAATCGAAGCAATTAAAAGTCGTCACAGCGTACGCTATTTTGATGCAGCAAAGGAAGTCTCAGAAGCTGACGTCAAAGAGATTATTTCTCTAGCAGGGCTAGCCCCATCTTGGGTTGACTCCCAGCCTTGGCGGGCCTACGTGGCCATGGGGGCCATGGCCCAAAAGGTTCACCAAAGACACTTGGAAAACGTTGAAGCCGGCAAAGCAGCCAACCCCGATTGGGAAACCTGGCACCGGGACGAGTGGGATCCATATCCTCGGGAAAACATGGCCCGGCACAACGACCAGAGTGCCGAATACCTGAATACGCCAGAATTGCTGGATTTAAGGCGGAACATTTTGCAGAAAAATCTCTACTATGCCCCAGTGATCGTTTATTTGACAATCCCTAAGCACTCTAACAAGTGGTCCATCTATGACCTGGGTTCTTTTGCAGAGAACCTGATGCTGGCAGCAAAGGCCAAGGGCATCGACAGCATGCCAGCTTATGAGATCGTCAAGTACCCAAGCTCGGTCAAAGAAATGATGGGAATCCCTGATGATCAAGACCTGGCCATGGGGATTGCTTTGGGCTATGCTAAAGACCACTATGTCAATGGCTATCAAGCACCGCACCGGGAACTGGACGACTTTTTGACCATTCGGGACAAGTAGCGAAAAAATAAGCAGTAGATTTCATCCAAAAAATGTTGACTTTTAGTAAGCAAGTCGGTAAGATGAAATTAAATCATTTTGAGAAAGGAGCTGAATCTATGTTTTATGCAGCACAAGAATGCCAATCCATGTGTGTATGTTGTATGCCAATGTCATACAACCATTTTGTGTTGCCTAAAACGGATTTAGCTTAGACCAAGAGATTTGCCAATCAATTTATAATTATTCTTATGTAATAGGCATTTCTAGCAGCTGTTTCCTTTTTGGGGAGCAGCTGCTTTTTTATCTAATGGAGGTTTTGTCAAATGACGGGAATTAAGAAATTTGCGATCGGTGCTGTCGGCGTAAGTGCTGCCTTGCTTTTAGCAGCTTGCGGGCAAAGCCAAAAGAGCAGTCAAAGCCAAGAAAAGCAAGTCTTGAACTTGAGCGCGACTGCTCCGCTTGACACCATCGACATCAGCAAGTCAACTGGCTATGGCCAAACTGGCAATGTCTTTGAAAGTTTTTACCGCTTGGGTAAAAAGGGCAAGACCACGCCAGGTTTGGCTAAGTCCGGTTCTGTCTCTACGGACGGGTTGACCTGGACTTTTGTCATCCGGTCTAATGCCAAGTGGTCCAACGGTGAAAAGATTACCGCCCAAGACTTTGTTTATTCTTGGCGGCGGTCCATTAACCCTAAGACCGCATCCCCTTATGCCTACCTGTTTTCTGGCGTAAAGAATGCCGAACAGATTATCGCCGGCAAGAAGGCGCCAAGCAGCTTGGGCATCTCAGCCAAGGGCGACAATACGGTTGTTGTAAAATTGGAGCGACCAATTGCCTACTTCAAGGTCTTGATGGCTTACCCACTCTTTGGGCCACAAAATGAAGCCTTTATTAAAAAGACTGGCAAAAAGTACGCAACCAGCTCCAAGTACATGCTCTATTCTGGTCCTTTCAAGATCACTGGCTGGAAGGGGACTAACGACACCTGGTCCTTTGTCAAGAACAACTATTACTGGGACAAGAAGGTTGTCAAGCTGAAGAAGATCAACTACCAAGTGGTTAAGACAACTAACACCGGCTACCAGCTCTACCAGCAAGGCAAGCTGGACATGACGCCTTTGTCTAGTGAGCAGGTTAAGAACTTAAAGAATAACAAGGACTTTAAGACTTACCCATACTCCTACGTATCCTTCCTGGCTTACAACTTTAACGACAAGGATCAAACCGTTAAAAAGGCTCTAAGCAATAAGAAGATTCGTCTGGCTTTATCGCTTGCTCTGGATCGTCAGGTCTTGACCAAGAAGGTCTTTGGCGATGGGTCCAACGTCCCAAAGGGCTTTGTGGCATCAGGCTTAGCCTACGATCCAAGTACTGGTGCTGATTTTGCCAGCCAAGGCAAGATCAAGAACACGGTTGACTACAACGAAAATTTAGCCAAGAAGTACTGGAAGCAAGGCTTAAAGGAAACTGGCTTAAGCAAGTTGAGTGTGAGCCTTTTAGCAGCTAATGATGGCACTAACGCCGACGCCTTGACCCAGTACTTGCAGTCTCAATGGACCAAGGTGCTGTCTGGCATCAGTGTTAAGGTTAACGCTATTCCAAGCAAGAATGCCTACACCAAGGCCTCAAGCGGCGACTTTGACATCTACGTATCTGGTTGGGGCGGGGACTTCAGCGACCCAATGACTTTCATGCAGATCCTGCAAAAGGGCACTTCTTACAACTACGGTAAGTGGAACAACAAGCAGTACAATGCTTTAGTCCAAAAGGCTTTGACCACCGACGCCAACAACACTACTAAGCGCTGGCAAGACCTGGTGGACGCCTTGAAGCTGGCTAACAGCGAGCAAGCCGTAACGCCAATCTACGAGCAAACCACTGCTTACCTGCAAAAGTCCAAGGTAAAGGGGATCATCCACAACACTGCTGGTACCCAGTGGAGCTACAAGTACGCCTACATCAAGTAATTTTTATCGAAAAAAGAGGACCAAAGGTCCTCTTTTTTTACTTTTTATCTTTTATTTTCTAATAATTTTTAGTGGCGGACTGCCCGGTGATTGCCTGAAGCTTTGATTTTGTGCGTCTTGCGCTTGATCTTGACCCGGCCGCCTTCTTGCACCAAGCGGAAGTGCCGCATCTTGGCCGGGTAGGGCTTGCCCGACAAGCGAATAGCGGTCCAGTCCTGCATAATCTTGGTCATGGTTTCCAGATCTTTGATTAGGTCAGGGTTACCTTCTTGCACGACTGCGTCTTTAATGTCACCTTGGAGACGGCTGACGAGATTTTGATGGTAGAAGAGGAGGTCTCTAGTTAACTCGGCTTTTCGGTATTGGTTAAAGAGCTTTTGGATGATTTCCATGGCTTCTAATCCTGATTGGGGCTGAAGGTAGCGGTCTTTTGGCATCTTGCTGATCTGTCTCACTTTCTGTTTTAGCTGTTTCTTAGGCCTATTATAGCACGGTTGATATTTTTAAATTTTGGTTAAATAAATTGAGCGAACTAAAAAGTTTCTGATAAATCTAAAAAGTGCTAGCACTTTTCTAATTTTTTTGTCATAATAGAGAAAGATCAAGATGACCATCCTAGGTCAAGCAGATCCTTCCTGAAAACATGAACCATTGTCAATAATACCAACTAAAATTGAGATTGAGAAAAGAAAGAGGAGAATGTCATGAAGGCATACGTATTTAGCCTAGCGCCGGTTGAAGAAGCCTTTGCCAAAGATTGGCAAGACCAGCACCCTGATGATGTCTTAACCGTGACCCACCAAGCCTTGACTTTAGAAACTACAGATTTAGCCAAGGGCTATGATGCGGTTTCCACCCAGCCAGAGCGACTGAGTGCAGAATTATTTAAAAAATTGGCCGCAAACGGGGTCAAGCACGTGGCCTTGCGCAAGGTGGGCGTCGACCATGTGGACTTAGCAGCTGCTAAAGATGCTGGAATCGCCGTATCCAACGTGCCAGCTTATTCTCCCCGTGCCATTGCCGAAAACGGCTTGACCGGGGCCATGTACCTCTTGAGAAAGTGGGGCTACTACCACCGGCAGATGCGGCGGGGCAACTTTACCCGGCCCAGCGAGCTGATGAGCGATGAGATTTTTAACCAAACGGTCGGGATCGTGGGCTTAGGCCGGATCGGTGCCGCAGCTGCTGAAATGTATCAGGCTTTGGGAGCCCGCGTCATCGGCTACGATCCCTTCTATAATGCCTCTCTTGAGCCCTTTTTGGACTACGTGGATCTAGAAACCCTGTTAAAAGAAAGTGACATTGTCCAGCTCCATATCCCATTGACCAGCGAAAACAAGGGGATGCTGAGCACGAACGAATTCGCCATGATGAAAGACGATGCAATCTTGGTCAACCAGTCTCGCGGCGAATTGGTTGATACCGAAGCCTTGATTGTGGCCTTGAAGTACCACGAAATCGGTGGGGCCGCCTTGGACGTTTTGGAAGGCGAAGAAAAGGTCTTTGGGCAAAAGTTTGAAGACGTTGATTCTGTGCCTGATAAATATAAAGAATTGATCAGCATGCCAAACGTGGTCATGTCCCCGCACTCTACCTACTATACCAAGATGGCGGTTAAGAACATGTTTTTCCAAAGCCTGACCGACATGGAGCGGACGACCAAGGGGCAAAGAGCCTTTTTCAAGGTAAACTAAAGAAAATTAGTAATATTTGATCTGAAAAATTCCTCAGCCTAGCTGGGGAATTTTTGCGTGGACGATTTAAACAATGCTTAAGCTTTTTCTGTTAGACTAAAAGAGAAAAAGATTTAGAAAAGGACAGGAAAATGGCAATTCAAGATCAAGCATATTTGGATTTACTGAAAAAGATTATGGAAGAAGGCCATGACAAGGATGACCGGACGGGGACGGGCACGAGGAGCCTTTTTGGCGCCCAGATGCGCTTTGATCTCAGTCAAGGCTTTCCGATTTTGACCAGCAAAAAGGTGCCTTTTGGTCTGATCAAGAGCGAGCTCTTGTGGTTCTTGCGGGGCGACACTAACATTCGCTTTTTGCTAGAGCACAAAAACCATATTTGGGATGAATGGGCCTTTAAGAACTGGGTGACTAGCCCAGAATATCAAGGCCCTGACATGACCGATTTTGGTCTGCGGAGTCAAAAAGACCCAGAATTTAAGAAAGTCTACGATCAAGAAATGGCCGCTTTTTGCCAAAGAATCCTAGACGACGATGACTTTGCCCAAAAATATGGCAACTTGGGCGACGTTTACGGGGCCCAGTGGCGCCATTGGGGCAAGCGGGGCGGCGGCTTTATCGACCAGATCGCTGACGTGATTGAGCAAATCAAGACCAATCCCAACTCTCGCCGCTTGATCGTGACGGCCTGGAACCCAGAAGACGTGCCAATGAGTGCACTTCCGCCTTGCCATGTCCTCTTCCAGTTCTACGTGGCAGATGGCAAATTGAGTTTGCAGCTTTACCAGCGCTCTGGCGACATGTTCTTGGGCGTGCCTTTTAACATTGCCAGCTACTCTTTGCTCTTGTCCTTGATCGCCAGAGAAACTGGACTGGAAGTGGGCGAGTTTGTTCACACCTTGGGGGATGCCCACATTTACAAAAATCACTTTGACCAGGTCAAAAAGCAGCTGGCCGCACCGGTTTACGATGCGCCAAAACTCTGGCTCAATCCTGCCAAGACCAAGGTCAGCGAATTTGAAATGAGCGATATCAAGCTGGAAGGCTACCAGCACGCGCCGGCTATCAAGGCGCCAGTAGCCGTTTAAGAAAGGGCTGGTGACAAAATGCTGATTTACGTTTGGGCCCAAGATGAAGCAGGGGCAATCGGTAAAGATGGCATCCTGCCCTGGCATTTGCCGGCTGACCTCAAGCACTTTAAAGAAGTAACCATGGGCCATGCCATGTTAATGGGGAAAAAGACTTTTGATTCCTTCCCAGGTCTCTTGCCAGGCAGAAAGCACGTGGTCTTGACCCACCATGAGATCGCTAATCCAAAAGTAGAGGTCTTGCACGGGGAAGCTGACCTGAAAAAATGGCTGAAAGACCATGAGGCAGAAGAAGTCTGTGTGATTGGCGGGGCCAGCTTGTTTGGCCTTTTAAAAGACCAGGTAGACTGCCTAGAAGTGACCAAGATTAAGGGGACTTTTCCGGCCGATACCTACATGCCAGATTTGAACTGGGATGCTTTTTCTTTAGAAAAAGAAGAAAAGCATCAAGCTGATGCCAAGAATAAGTATGATTACGTCTTCCAGCGCTGGCTGCGGCAAAAGTAGATACAGAAGCAATAGAAAAAGTGAGATGAGTTATTGTGGTGAAGACGAATTTAGAAACGGGTTTATCCAAGGCCGAAGTTGACCAAAAAATTGCCGCCGGCAAGGTCAACGTGGCCTTAGACGATGAATTCAAGACCAATGGGCAGATCATTAAGGAAAACACTTTTACCTACTTCAACATGATCTTCCTGGTCTTGACCATTCTGCTCTTGATTGCCGGTGACATCCGGGATTTGACTTTTTTACCGGTCATCATCTTGAACACGATCGTGGGGATCGTGCAGGAAATCCGGGCCAAGTCAGTTTTGAGCAAGCTGCAGGTTTTAAATCAGGTCAACGTGGTGACCATCCGAGATAAAAAAAGGTCTCAGGTGCCGATTGATCAACTGGTCGAAGGCGACCTGGTCCTGTTAAAAACGGGTGACCAGATCCCAGCTGACGCCCTTGTCGCAGAAGGCAGCGCCCGGGTCAATGAAGCTTTGTTAACCGGGGAAAGTGACGAAATTGCCAAAAAAGTTGGCGACCAGCTTTTGTCAGGTTCCTTTATCGTGTCTGGCGAGGTGGTGGCTCAACTCGTCAAAGTCGGCAAGGAATCCTACATTGCCAAATTGACCGCTGAAGCCAAGGCCATGGGGGACGGGGAAGAATCCAAGATGATTCGGGCCATCAACCGCCTGATCAAGTGGGTCGGCATTATCATCATCCCTCTGGGGATCGCCCTTTTTAGCCAGGCTTACTTTATCAACAAGCAAAGCTTTGCGGAATCAATCAGCTCCATGGAAGCAGCCATTATCGGCATGATTCCAGAAGGCCTCTACCTCTTGACCACGGTTGCCTTGGCTTTAGCTGCCATGCGGCTGGCCAAAAACAAGGTTATGCTGCATGACATGAAGAGCGTGGAAACCCTGGCCCGGGTTAACGTGCTTTGCGTGGACAAGACGGGGACGATTACCGAGCCCAAGATGGCCGTGGAAAAAGCCGTTCCGGCTGGAGCAACATCTGAAAGTGATCTAGAAGGGCTCTTGACCAGCTATGTTTCCAGCATGCCAGCTGACAACATTACAGCGGAAGCCTTGAAGGAAAAGTACGGCCAAGAAGGTGTGGGCAATGCCAAAAGGATTATCGCCTTTACCTCGGTCAACAAGTATTCCGGTGCTGTTTTTAATGGCTATAGCTTGATTTTAGGGGCCCCAGAAATGGTCTTAAGAGACCGGCTGGCGGACCACCAGGCTGAATTTGCCAAGTACCCAGAAGAAGGCTACCGGGTCTTGGCCTTCGCCAAGTATCCAGGCGAACTGGCCGATGAAAAAGAAAAATTGACGCAACCGGTAGAAGTCTTAGGCTATGTCCTGTTGTCTAACCCAATCCGGAAAGAAGCCAAGAGTACTTTTGAATACTTCGCCAAGCAAGGCGTCAATATCAAGGTCATTTCCGGTGACAACCCTGTAACGGTATCCCGGGTCGCTCAGCAAGCTGGCATCGCTGGGGCTGACCGCTATATCGATGCCCAAAGCATCAAAGACGGTCAATATGACCAAGCCGTTCTGGACTACAATGTCTTTGGCCGGGTCAAGCCCGAGCAGAAAAAAGAATTTGTCCAGGCCCTCCAGCGAAACGGCCAAACCGTGGCCATGACCGGGGACGGGGTCAACGACATCCTGGCCATGAAAGAGGCAGACTGCTCAATTGCTATGGCCTCCGGCAATAGCGCTGCTGTTCAGGCTTCCCAGGTGGTTTTGCTTGATTCCAACTTTGCCAAGATGCCGGAAGTCGTCAATGAAGGCCGGCAAGTGGTCAACAATATCGAGCGCTCAGCAGGGCTCTTTTTGGTGAAAAATATCTTCTCCTTGCTGATGGCCTTAATGTCCTTGATCTTGACCATCAACTACCCGCTAAAGCCGGCCCAGATCACCCTGATTTCCGGCTTTACCATCGGTCTGCCGTCCTTCCTTTTGGCCTTAGAAAAGAACCACGACCGGATTCGGGGCAACTTTACGATTAATATCCTGTCTAAGTCCATTCCCGGCGGGATTACCGACTGGCTTGCCGTCAGCATCCTGGTTTTGACCGACCAATTTATCAATATCGGCTCCAAAGAAGTGGGGACGGCGTCAACCATCTTGTTGGTCTTGGTCGGGATGATGGTCCTCTTCTGGATCTCTCGGCCGCTTAACAAGTACAAGCTTGGCGTGATGGCCTTGTCGGCGATCTGCATCATCTTGTCTATTGCCTTTATTCCAGGCTTCTTTAAGCTAAGTCCCTTGTCAGGCCGGGCAATTTTTACCATCGTTGTCCTCTTCTTTGCCGGCATGACCTTGTTTAGAATCATGTCCCGGATCTGCGATGGCTTTAAGGAAGTGTCAACGGTCTTGACTGAAAAGGGCAAGGATGCCCGCTTAAGAGACATCATTGCCGCCTATGGCAAGGATCGCGATGAACTTTAAGCAATTTTTTAAAAAAGTTGCCAATTGCTGTTGACTCTCTTAAAGAAAAATGATAAATTATAAATATCAAATTTAAGAAAAGTTATCTCGAAAAGCAGAGTAGCTGGAAGTACTTCTTCAAAGAGAGGCATCGCTTGGTGAAAGATGTCAGAAATGCTCTAGTGAACATGGGCTTGGAATGATATGCAAGGGTGATATTTAGCTCATGCCGGGGTTGCTCTCGTTAACAAAGCAAGCTGTTTCCCATTTTTGGCAGACAGTTAGCGAGACCTATTATGAAAGTAATAGGTGAACTAAAGGTGGTATCACGAGCGTTCGTCCTTTAACTAGGGCGGACGTTTTTTATTTTCACAAATACCTTATTTGATCATTTGCTTTAGTTGCCCTGCTTTTTTAGATAACGATCATCACAATGTGTTTCTGGAGGTATTAATCATGAGAAAAAAGAAGCAAAGAAACATTATCATTTCTGTTGTAGTTATTGCCGTATTGGCCATCGTAGCCTTCTTCAGCTTTGGTAAAAAGAGCAGCAACCAAACTGCCAAGACCACCACAGTCACGGTCGGTACGGTTGGGGCCACTAAGGCAGAACGGGCCATCTGGAAGAGCGTTGCTGCAACTGCCAAGAAGAAGTATGGTATCATTGTCAAGACTAAGAACTTCTCTGACTACAACCAGCCAAACAGTGCTTTGAAGTCAGGCGACTTGGACTTGAACGCTTTCCAGCACTACAACTTCTTGAACAACTGGAACAAGGCTAACAAGTCAAACTTGGTTGCAATCGGCAAGACCTACATTGCGCCAATCCGCCTTTACTCATTGAAGTACAAGTCACTGAAGGCTTTGCCAAAGGGCGCAACGATTGCGATTCCAAACGACGCCACTAACGAAGCACGTGCTTTGCTCGTTTTAAAGAACGCCGGCTTGATCACTCTGAAGGGCACTAGCGCAACCAAGATCTACTCTGTAGCTGACATTGCCAAGAACCCAAAGAACTTCAAGATCAAGGAAGTTGCTACTGAACAAGCTGCCCGCGTACTCAAGTCAGTTGACGCTTCCGTTGTCAACAACGACTACGCAAACCCTGCAGGTCTTGGCGACAAGCAAACCATCTACGTTGAACCAATCAACAAGGACTCATACCAATGGATCAACGTCATTGTTGCCCGCAAGAAGGACAAGAACAAGAAGGCTTACAAGGAAGTCGTTAAGGCTTACCAAACAGAAAAGACTAAGCAGCTCTACAAGAAGTACTACGGCACTAAGCAAGTGGCTGCTTGGGATGCAAAGCTTTCAGATTAATTAACTTAGAAAGAAGCTTCGATAATTATGAGCATTATTCAACTGGATCATGTCAACGTAACTTTTAAAAGAAAAAAAGCGCCTGATGTTGAGGCTGTCAAAGATGTGACCCTGCACGTGGAAAAGGGCGACATCTACGGGATTGTCGGTTTTTCCGGCGCGGGCAAGTCAACCTTGGTCAGAACGATTAACCTTTTGCAAAAGCCTACGGCTGGCGATGTCGTGGTTGAGGGAGTGGAATTCGTCAAAGATGGCAAGCAGGTCATTTCCAACAAGGATTTGCAAACGCAAAGACGCCGGATCGGGATGATTTTTCAGCAATTCAACCTGCTGAATGAAACGACCGTCATCGAGAACATCGCCTTTGCCTTAAAGCACTCCAAGTTAAGCGACGATGAACTGGAGGAAAAATGCCATAAGCTCTTGAAGCTGGTTGACCTGGAAGACAAAGCCAACGCTTACCCAGCCCAGCTCTCTGGCGGTCAGCAGCAAAGAGTGGCGATTGCCCGTGCCTTGGCCAATGACCCAGAAATCCTGCTGTCTGACGAAGCAACCAGTGCCTTGGACCCGCAAACGACCATCCAAATTCTGGATCTGCTCAAGAAATTGAACCGGGAACTGGGATTGACCATCGTCTTGATCACCCACGAAATGGACGCGGTTAAGAAGGTGGCCAACAAGGTGGCAGTCATGGAAGAAGGCCGGGTCATTGAAAAGGGCAACTTGAAGGATGTCTTCTTGAACCCGAAGGCTGAACTGACGCAAAAATTTGTCGGCGGCTCTTTGCAGGTCGTGGATACCTTGAAGAGCCTAGACATTAACTTGGCTGAAAACGAATCCCTCTACCAATTGGTTTACAGCTTGAACAATGTGGCCAAGTCCATCATTATTGAGCTTTACCGAGAAGTGGGCGTGGAAGCCTCCATGCTGTATGGGAACGTGGAAGTCTTGGCCGATGAGCCAGTAGGGACGCTCTTGATCACGGTCAAGGGTGACCAAGAGAAGCAAAAAGAAACCCTCGACTTTTTGGCAAAAGAAGGGGTTACGGTAACAGAGCTTGATGAAAGAGGTAATCGTTTATGATTAATGGAATTGTGCATTGGATCGCCCAAAACTTTCCGAATATCTATAACCTAGGCTGGAGTGGCGACACTGGCTGGGGCACCTCCATCTTGCAGATTATCTACATGACCTTCTGGCCATCCATCTTTGGCGGGGTCTTAGGGATCTTCTTTGGGATCGTCCTGGTTTTGACCGAACCAGGCGGGATCCTGGAAAATAAGTTCTGGTTTAACGTCAGCGACAAGCTGATCTCCATTCTTCGGGCGATTCCTTTCATCATCTTGCTGGCTTTCGTTTCTCCTTTGACTCGCGCCATTGTGGGGACGGAAATCGGCGATACGGCTGCCCTAGTACCGCTGACTTTGGGGATTTTCCCATTCTACGCTCGCCAGGTGCAAGTTGCTCTGGAAAGCTTGGACCCCGGTAAGGTGGAAGCAGCTCAAAGCCTTGGGGCTTCTAACTGGGATATCATTTTTGACGTATACCTGAAAGAAACACGTTCTGAAATCGTGAGAGTGTCAACCGTTTCAATCATCAGTTTGATCGGCTTGACGGCGATGGCTGGGGCCGTTGGGGCCGGCGGTCTGGGTACCACTGCAATCCAGTACGGCTACCGCGACTTCGCTAACGACGTAACCTTCCTCGCAACGATTTTGGTAGTGATCATGATCTTTATCGTGCAAATCGTGGGCGACTTCTTGGCAAAGAAATTGAACCACCAGCACCGGTAATTAGTAAGATCGACTTCATTTGAAGTCGGTCTTTTTGTTTTTGTTTTGGTTTTGTTCTACTCTCACTTTTTTCGATAGATGGGAATTCTTTTTAACTTTTTCAAAAAATCATCTTTTAATTTAAAATTATTAAAATGTGGTTTATAATATGGGAGTAAGTAAATAAGTAATTTTTTCATGAGTAGAGGAAGAAAATGGCTAAATACGAATTTAAGCCAAGTCCGATTGACTTGGTCAACCCTAGTTATGACGTAATCGTAATCGGTGCCGGCGGTACCGGTTTGTCTGCAGCCCTGCAGGCTCACGAATTAGACGCCAGCGTCGCAGTCTTTGAAAAAAATGTGGCTCTAGGAGGCAACACCAGCAAGGCTTCATCCGGCATGAACGCCGCTGAATCCCTGGTCCAATACGATCACGGGATCATCGACAACAAGGCTGACTTTTACCAGGAAACCCTTAAGGGCGGTGGCTTTTTGAACGATCCAGAAATGCTCAGCTACTTTGTTGACCACGCTGCCTTGGCTATTGACTGGCTGAAAGATCATGACGTTGAGCTGTCTGACTTGACCATTACCGGGGGGATGAGCAAGAAGCGGGCTCACCGGCCAGCTTCCATGGCCCCAGTTGGCGGCTTTTTGGTAACGGGCTTGCTTAAGGCCATCGAAAAGGCGCGGATTTCTGTCTTTAACCAAACCAAGGTAGTTAAGCTCTTGCAAGACGAAGCTGGCAAGGTAAGTGGCGTAGAAATTCTGGGGCCTGATGGCCACCGCACCGTTAAGGCTAAGACTGTCATCTTGGCAACTGGCGGCTTCGGAGCTTCTAAGTCCATCATTAAGAAGTACCGGCCAGACTTAGCTGACTACAAGACCACCAACCAAGCTGGTGCAACTGGCGACGGTCTGCTTTTGGCAGAGGACATTGATGCTCAGCTGATCCAAATGGACTTCATCCAAGTTCATCCAACTGCGCAAACTGACGGCGACCGGACTTTCTTGATCGGGGAAGCTGTTAGAGGCGAAGGGGCCATCTTGGTTAACCAAGCCGGCCAGCGTTTTGTCAACGAACTGGCAACTCGGAAGATCGTTTCTGCTGCGATTACCGGCTTGAACGAAGATGGGGCCTACCTGATCTTTGACCAAGGCATCCGCGACCACGTCAAGGCTGTAGAATTCTACGACCACATTGGCTTAGTCGAACACGGTGATTCCTTGGCAGAACTGGCTGACAAGATCGGTGTTGACGCCAGCGGCTTGGAAGCAACTGTTGCTAAGTGGAACAGTGATTTAGCAGCCGGCAACGACACGGCCTTTGGCCGGACCACTGGGATGGACCGGGGCGTTGAAGTGGGCCCATTCTTTGCTATCCACGTGCACCCTGCCATCCACTACACCATGGGCGGGATCCACATTGACGCTGAAACCGAAGTTTTGGACACTAACGGCAACGTCATCAAGGGCTTGTACGCTGCTGGCGAAGTTTCCGGGGGTCTGCACGGCAACAACCGGATCGGCGGCAACTCGATCGCTGAAACGGTAGTCTTTGGCCGCCAAGCCGGGATTCAAGCAAGCAAGTTTGCTCGGGAAAACTAAAGAAAAAATGTAAGTAAAGCATCTAGTTTGAGCTAGATGCTTTATTTTTTTACAAAAAATTAAGAATGTTAATTAAAAAGTTCACAAAGAATGTGGTATGATAAAAGAAACAGGGGTGTAAACGCTTTATGCAAAAAGAAAGGATGAATTAGATGAGTACGAAGGAACTGTTTAAGCAAAGTGAACTGAGAAAGGCGAACCCAGTTTTTAGCCGCGTGCGGGCCACGATTGAAAGTGCTTTTTACGGCAATAACGTGCATGAGGTCACAAGCATGGCTGAAGCTTATGAACTTGCCAGAGAGCAGTCTGGCGTGATCGTGACTGACCTGCCGATTCTCCATACGGCTGAATTGGGCCTGCCGCATGGCGCCACCCAGCTGGTCTATAACCATGGCAAGGTTTTGGGGCGGACGGCATCGGCTCGCCACTTCATTGGAGCAAGCGGGGAAGACGACGAAGCCTTGACTAGCAGCCTCTATGAGGATATCTATGCCGGGCATGAGCAGCGCTTTTTGAAGACCACGGTCCTAGTTGGGTTAGATCCCCGCTTCACCGTCAAGGCTCACTTAATGGTTCCTGAAGACCAAGCCTTTAACTTACTCAGCTACATGCTCAACTTCCGCTTTTTTGATGATTTGGCGGAAAAGATGTATCAAGACTCAAAGGCTTATGATGAAGGGGATATCTACTTTTACTTTGACCCGAATACTGTCGATCCAGACTACCCAGACGGCTTGGCCCTCTTTGACGCAGACCATAATTGCTGCGCTGTTTTTGGGCTTAGATATTTTGGCGAGCTGAAAAAGGGGACTTTGACTCTGGCTTGGGCCATGGCTCACCGGCACGGCTATGTGGCTTGCCACGGAGGCGAGCAGGCCTTCCACTTTAAGAATAGAGAGGATAAGGTTTTTGCCTTCTTTGGCCTGTCTGGCTCTGGCAAATCGACCCTGACTCATGCCGATCACGGCGGCAAGTATGACATTACCGTTTTGCATGACGATGCTTTTATCATTTCAAGAAAAGATGGGAGCTCGGTTGCTTTAGAGCCGGCGTACTTTGACAAGACCCATGACTACCCAGCCGGTCACCATGAAACCAAATACTATACGACGGTCATGAACTGTGCGGTGACCTTGGATGAAGATGGGAAAAAGGTGCTAGTGACTGAAGACCTCCGCAACAATAACGGCCGGGTGATCAAGAGCCGCTTTACCTCAGCTAACCGGGTCGATGTCGAAAAAGAGCCGATCACGGCTGTCTTTTGGATCATGAAAGACGACTCTTTGCCGCCAATCTTGCGGATCAAGGATGAAACCCTGGCAGCCACGATGGGGTTGACTTTGGCTACTAAGCGGACCTCGGCTGAAAACCTGCCGGAAGGCTTTGATATGAACAGCTTGGTGATCGAGCCCTTTGCCGATCCTTTTAGAGCCTACTCAGTAGCAAGTGACTATCAGGATTTCAAGGAGCTTTTTACCAATTGCCAGGCAGAATGCTACGCGATCAACACCGATTCATATTGCGGCCAGAATATTCCAAAGGAATTGACCATGAAGCTGATTGAAGATCTGGTTGATGAAAAAGGCGAATGGCGTGCCTTTGATCAAGCCGGCAAGATGGAGTATCTTGCTTTGCCTGACTATCCGGTGGACCTCAGTAAGATTGCATATCGGGAAAAATTGGAGAAGCGGATGGAGAATCGCTTGGACTGGATCAAGCAGTATAATCAAGAGCATCCAGAGGCGAAACTGCCAGATGAATGCCAGGAAAGCTTACAGGAAATTATCGAACAGTTTAATTAGTACTGAGACGGATCAATGATCCGTCTTTTTTGTCTAAAAAATTTCATTGGAAATTAATGGATTTTTTGGCAATTTCCGAACAAAGAGTGAGATGACGAGCAAAGTGAAAATTCGATAACGGATGATTAGAAGAAAAGGGCTAACGGAATTTATTACAACACCTCCTTGTGTTTACTGCTTAATCCGAATTTAAAAGTAAACTTGACCTTTAGTAAAAAGGGTGTAAAATAATATTTGTTGTCGCGGCAGACAAGAGATCTTCCGGAGACACGAAAAACTTAACGAAAATATTTTAGAAAATGGTTGTTGACAAAACGCTAACAACTTGCTAAGATATTAAACGTTGCGTCAAGCATGACGCGAATGTTAGTACTTTG
>NZ_JBJFHB010000008.1:0-16868 GCF_051893255.1 Lactobacillus sp.
ACCGGTTGACATACTTTGGGGGCGATTTTTGCCAAAAATCAATCCGGTTGACATACTTTGGGGGCGTTTTTCGCCAAAAATCAGCTCGGTTGACATACTTCGGGGGCATATTTCGCCAAAAATCAGCTCGGTTGACATACTTCGGGGGCAAATTCCGCCAAAAATCAGCTCGGTTGACATACTTCGGGGGCTAGGCCACGCCACCGCCACGCAGGCCACACCGCCCCACACCGCCACGCCACACACAACAAAAAAGACCAAGATCCAAAGATCTTGGTCTAGTACCTAATTCAAGTTAACAAAGCTGTTGAAGCGCATGTAGCGGTAGTGGACCCGCATGGTGGACACTTCCACCGGCGTCCCGTCGTCCAAAAAGAAGATCCCGGACATGACGCCCACCGGCTCGGTCGCTGACAGCCGCAGTTCTGCCTGGTCCTCGTCCGTCGACGGCGACACCGTGATCGTCAAGTACGACCGCGTAACCGTCTTGCCCTGCGCATCTTCTAGGTAGTTGAACAAGGACCCCTTTAAGATGTCCGCCGACAGTTCCGGCACCAGCTTGATCGGCACAAAGCCCTCTTCGATCAAAAAGGGCTGGTCGTCCAAAAGCCGCAGCCGCTTAAACTGGTAAACGAAGTCGCCTTGGCTGAGGAACAGGTCCTGCGCCGTTTCCGGCGACGCCGGCACCACCTTGAAGTCCAGCAGCTTGATGCTCTGCTTTTTCCCAGGTGCTAAAAAGCTGTCCGTCAAGCCCAGGTTGGACCCTTCATAGCGGAACATGGACTGGTTCTTTAAGTAAAGCGGATTGATGAAGGTCCCACTGCCCCTTTTTTTAAAAACAATGCCCTGCTGGGCCAAGAGCTCCAAGGCTCTCTTCATCGATGAGCGACTGACTTGGTACTCCTCGGCTAAGCTGCGTTCATCTGGCAGGCGCATTCCCTGATATTCGCCATGCAGAATCTTATGCTTAATATCATGCATGACTGTACGGTAAACATAATCAGTCATACGCCGTCACCTACTTGCCAGCTTGTGCGATCGCTTCAACAAACCACTTCTTGAAGGCTTCCCGGTCAACTGATACCGCTACATGCGCGTTGTTTGCTTGGCCGAAAAAGCCGTCAAAGTCCATGACGCTGGCACCGTAAGTCAGCGGCCCCTTGGTGTCAACGGCGACGTAAGCATCCTTGACTTCAAACAGGTCTGGTGCCAAAAGCATTGCGGCCGTCAAGGCATCATAGATCCGCTTGCCCTTAGCGGCTGCTGGGTCGTTGACTTCGTAGTGGGAGTTTAAGCCATAAATCATTTCGCCCACTGGGCCTAAGGCCTTGATTTCTTGCAAGGTGTCTTCTTCGACAAAGGCTTGGTTGCCCACTTCAAGCGGCGCCACGTAGATTGGCAATTTTTTCCCTAAGTCAAAAACAATCTTGGCCGCTTCCGGGTCGCCGGACACGTTGTATTCGTCGTAAGGACCGTAGTTGCCTCGGCCCAGGGCCCCGCCCATGATGTAGAGGGCTTCGATCTTGTCCAGGTCTTCTGGGTACTGGCGGAAGTAAAGGGCAAAGTCGGTAGCTGGCCCGATTTGCATCAGGGTTACCTTGTCTTCACTTGCGTTCACCACTTCGTGGATCTTGGTAGCAGCCAAGCCTTCTACCAAAAGTGATTCGTCGGCTTCTGGGAAGTCGTAGCCGTCCATGCCGCTGGCGCCGTGGACTTCCGAAGCGTCAATGGCTTCTTTTACCAAAGGCAATTTGGCACCGGCCACCACTGGCACCTTGGTGCCCAAAAATTTTTGCAGGCGCAAGGCATTGTTCAAGGTCTTGTCCAAGGACACGTTGCCCCAGGTTGGGACGATCATCTTGACGTCCAGTTTCTTGGCAAACAGGGCAATAGTTATGCAGACTGCGTCGTCAATGCCGGGGTCAGTTGAGATAATCAAAGGTTTCTTAGTCATTATTTTTTTGCTCCAATACTCTAAGTTTCAGCGATCGGTAAATTATCAGAATATTTCTATTCTACCATGCTTAGCGGGAAAAAAGAAAAAGAAAAGAAGATCAGCTTCTTTTCTTTTTCAAAATTAACGCTTCTTAACTTCGATTTCGCCGTTGTCGCGCGCGATGATTACCTGGTCGCAGATGTTCAAAAAGAGGCCGTGCTCGACAACCCCGGTCGTGTGGTCCAGGTAGTCGGCTAAGCCGCTTGGCACCGGGATCCGGGCGAGGTCCAGGTCCAGGATGTAGTTGCCGTAGTGGGTCTTCAGGCGACTGCCATCTGGGTTCAGGCGGAAGACTGGGTTCAAGCCTTCAGCCTCAAAGCGGCGCTTGGTCTGCTCGCAGGAAATTGGCAAAACTTCAACTGGCAGGGCAAAACCGCTGAGGTGATCCACTACCTTGCTTTCGTCCACGATCCAAACGTTTTTCTTAGAGTTGACGGCCACGTTCTTTTCCAAGGTCAGGGCAGCGCCGCCGCCCTTGATCCCGTTGAGCTGCGCGTCCACCCGGTCGGCCCCGTCCACGGTCAAGTCAACCTGGTCAACGTCAGCTAACGGACTGACCTTAAAGCCCAGGCCTTCCAGCTGCTTTTGACTGCGGCTAGAGGTGGTAACCACGGCCTTTAAGTGCAAGCCCGCTTCTTCTTTTAACTTGCCTAGTTCATCGATAAAGAACTTGACCGTGGAGCCCGTCCCCACGCCCAAGATCATTTCGTCGTGAACCAGTTCCGCCGCCTTTTTAGCAGCAGCCTTTTTCAATTCGTCTTGCTTTGCCTTATCCATCCTAATGCCTCTATTCTTCTAAAATCTGCTTTAACTTGGCCACTTGCTGGTCGATGGCTTTTTGACTAAAAATATACGAGCCCGCAACAAAGATCGTCGCGCCGGCCTCCTTGGCCAGCTTGGCCGTCTCGGCGTTGATCCCGCCGTCGACTTCAACCGGGATGTCGCCGGCCAAATCCTTGGCCGCCTTAATCCGGGCCGGCGCCACTTCCATGAACTTTTGCCCGCCAAAGCCTGGATAAACGGTCATGATCAGGATCTGGTCCAGCTTGGGGAGCAGCGGCGCCAGCACCCGGATTTCCGTATCTGGGTTCAAAACGATCCCGGCTTTCACGCCCGCCTCATGCAGGTAGTCCAGCCAGCCCGGAATCTGATTGGCGTAGTCCGCCTCATAGTGGAACTCGATCAAGTCAGCGCCCGCCTTGACAAAAGCCGGCAGCATCTCCCTTAAGTTGTTGCTCATCAGGTGAACTTCGGCTTCTAGGTCCGGGAATTCTTTTTTAAAGTCTTGAACCAGCTGGGGACCAAAGGACAAGTTGGGCACGAAGTGGCCGTCCATGATGTCTAAGTGGAAACGGGTGATCCCGGCTTCTTTTGCTGCCGCAATTTCTTTGGCCAGGTTCAGGTTGTCGGCGTTTAAAATTGAAGGTGCAATCAACATCGGCTAACCTTCCTTCAAGGCGGCTTCTACCGCTACCCGGTCCGGAATGGATGGCTGCGCGCCCAATTTTTGTACAGCCAAAGAACTCGCCCGGCAGGCAAAAACGGTGGCGTCGTGCAGGTTGCCTAAGTCGCTAGCCAAGCCCCCTGCCAAAAAGCCCAAGAAGGTGTCGCCGGCGGCCGTCGTGTCCACGGCCTTGACCTTGAAGGCCGGAACCAGGCCGGTGAAGACTGGGGAGGACACGTAAGCACCCTTGCTGCCGTAGGTGATGATCACGTACTTTAAGCCCAGTTCGTGCAACTTAACGGCATTCTTTTCCAGGTCAGCATCCCCGTTAATGGTAATCCCGGTAAGAAGCGCACTTTCCGTTTCGTTAGGCGTAATCACGTCAGTTAGGTCCAACAGTTCCTTTGGCAGGTCCTTGATGGCCGGCGCCGGGTTTAAGATGGTGGTCTTGCCGGCCGCCTTGGCGATCTTGAAAGCCGCAATCGTGGCATCAATCGGAGTTTCCAGCTGCGCAATCACGCAGTCTGCATCTTCGATCACAGCCTTGGCGTCTTCGACGTCTTTTGGCGTCAGTTCGTAGTTGGCCCCGTGGTCGATGATGATGTCGTTTTGCCCCTCGCTGTTCAAGGTGATGTAGGCGTGGCCCGTCTTAACCCCTTCAGTCTTCAAAACCCGGTCGGTCAAAACGCCGTAGCCGGTCAACTGTTCAAGCATCCAGGTCCCCAAGGCGTCGTCGCCAACCCGGGAAATAAAGTGGGTTTCGCTCCCGCTCTTAGCCGCAGCGACGGCCTGGTTGGCCCCCTTGCCGCCGCCAGCTTCGGTCACCTTTTGGGCGTTGATGGTTTCGCCAGGCTTTGGGAAGTTTTCCACATGCAAGGTGGTGTCCACGTTGCTTGAGCCTAGTACTACGATTTTTTGCATAAAAATTCCTCCTCTATTGCAGCCGGTAGGCGATCTTAAAGCGGTTCAGCCGGTACTTGTCATAGATGTCAGCCAGGACCTCATTAAAGGATTGAATCCGGCCATTGCCCGCTTGCCCAGTTAAGCGGCCAGCAAGACCCGCTAGGACCTGCTCTCTCACAGCCAAATAGTCGCCCACTTGGTCGGGCTGCTTTTTCAAATCCCGAGTCAAGGCGCTCAAGGTAAAATCCGATTCGTCTTTTAAAAAATTTAGATCTCGGTCAAAGGTCAGGCAGTAGCGGTAGGTCTTCTTCCCCGGAAAATCCTGGGAGCGGAAGATATCCAGGTAGAGGCTGAGCTTTTTCCCCGCCATTTCCGCATCGCTGATGCCCTGGCTGAGCTGCTTAAACTTCAGCAAGTTGACAAAATAGTCATAGAAGTCCCCGTAAAAGTCTTCTTGGAAAGACTGGATTTGCGGATCCTGATCGTCGATCAGCTGCTTAGTTAATATCTCATCAAAATTAAGGGTGTTTTCAGTCATCAATTTCTCCATCTTTTCAGGTCTCAAAGTCCTATCCCTATTACCCTATCTTCTTCAATTATACAAAAAAGGCGAGTAGAATTACTCGTCTTTTTCGTCTTTTTGCTCAAATTGCTTCAATTGGTCAAATTCTTTTTTCAGCTTTTGGTCCTGGTCTTCAAACTCCTTCAAAAAAGTCTGGTTGAAGACCCGGTCCTTGATCTGGGTCAGCTTTTGGCTGGTGAGCTTCTTCCAGTCGCTAGCCCGGTATTCCTCCGTGCCAGACAAGAACTTAGCCAGTTCGCTGGTCCCGCTTAAAAAGCGGGTCTGCATCTGGCTGGACTGGAGGAAGCGGCTGTCGACCTCTTTTTCTAAAAGCCGCCCTTGATCGTCAAACCGGTAGCCGCCCCACATGTGCTGCTTGATGGGGCTGATCGGGAGGCTGTCGACATAGTGGAGCTTGCCCACCATCTTGTGGGTGGCCGTGTAGCCCAAAGTCACCGGGTCGTAGATGTCAACGTAGGTATTGATCTTGTGCCGCATCTGGCCAGCGACCTGGCGTTGCCGCCTAGTCAAAAGCTTCCAGATATTGGTCCCCTCATAGAGGTAGGCCGCCCCGATCTGAGAGGGGTGGCGGCAGTTGGCCAGGGCGTAGGCGGCGTTGATAGCGCCCAGAGAATGACCATAGATGTAAAAAATGGCATCTGGGAATTCCACCAGCCACTTGTTTAAGTAGCTGGACGCCGTCTTTAAGGCACTGGGCAGCTTGGGTCGGCTGGTCAGCATGGCCACGAAGATTGGCCAGTTGGTGTTCAGCCACTCGTCCCGCCAGGTGGTGGCGTTGCCGTTACGCAGGCCCGACGAGCCCTTAAAGAGGACCGTCACTTCGTCTCGCCGACTGGCCTGGTTTTCGATCACATAGGCCTGCATCCCGTCTTGGGCGTAAACGTCTTGGACAATGCGGCCGATCATTTTCCCGTTAACCACAAAGTCGTCGCCGACATTCAGCCCCTCATAGCCCTTTTTGGTCAAGCAGACCCGGTCGTAGTCGGTTAAAAGCTCGTTAATCATCGTCATCATCGCCTAGCAAGTACTTGCCAAAAGCCTGATAGTCTTTCTCCATCTGGTCGGCATAGGCCGTCGCCCACTGGGCTAAGCCCGTGTCTAGGTCTTTTTGCTTATGAACGTAGCCGTAGATCATCGGTGCCGTTGGGCTTTGGTAGTGGGCAATGGCCAAGATGAAGGCGCAGATGTTGCTGTAGGCCGAAAAACTCTCAAGGTCCAGCTTGAGCGGATCGATCGAGTCCTTCATGTCTCTGAACTGGCGGACGTAAAAGGCCCGCCCGTCGGCCTCCATGGAGCCTAAAAATAGGTCATAGTAGGTCTGCAAAACCTTTTGCGCCGTGATGATCCGCTTGCCTTCGCCTTCGCCTTTTTCCTGACTTTCAGTCACGGTCAAGGCCGACAGGTTATAGCGGAGAGGCAGGGCCTCTTTGATCTGCAAGATCAGGTGGCTGCCGTCCTTGCCGGTTAACAAGACCAAGTAGCAGCGCGTCCCCCAGCTGCCGACGCCAACGCTATAGCGGATAATGTCGGTCACCTGGTAGTTGATGAGAAGCACCCGCACGTCTTCGCTGGCATTGGTCTGGTATTCGTTTAAGCCCTCTAAGAGGCTCTTGTACTGTTTTTCTGACAGGTGCCGGGCCCTTGGCGGATTGTCCTTAAAGCGCAGGCCTTCTGGCGTTTCTTCGGTCAGCTTTTTCACGACGGCATCGGAATTGTTCTTTGGCGCCCGGTTGGCCACCTTCATCAAGACCCGCTGCATCTGCTCGTTGTCGGTCATTTCCTTCATCAAGTCTTCGACGTTGTAAGACAGGTTGAAGAGGTCCAGAAGGGAAAAAGTATTGGCATACTTGATCCCCCGCCGGTAGGAATGAACGGCTGTTTGCAAAATTTGATCGATGGTTTCCTGGCCATAGCCGTTGATCCGGCCGGTCAAGGCGATGCTGGTCAAGAGGCGCTTTAAGTCAAATTCCCAGTTGCCGATTCTGGCTTCGTCAAAGTCGTTCAGGCCAAACAGCAGCTGCCTTTCCGGCGAGGCAAAAAAGCCAAAGTTGGTTAAGTGTGAATCCCCGCAGATGATCACCGGAATATGGGACTGGTTGTCTGGAAACTGACGAAGGTCCCTTTCCATGATCCCGGCCGTGGCCCGGAAGTAAGAAAATGGATTCTGCATCATCCGCTGGTGACGCATGTCAAGCAGCTCGGGAATCATCTTTTCCTCTGTCAGCTTGATCAGCTGCACCACGTCCCGGTCCACCGGCTGAAAAGTTGAAATGGCCGAAATGGGATACTTTTCCCGCCTTTTTTCACCTAGGGCAATTAATTCTTCCTTGCTAGAGCCAATAAACATCTGGTCGATCTTAAAGGTCTCCAGCTCATGCTTATCCATCTTCATCTGATCACCCTTGTCTTAACTACTTTTCTTCTTGGTCTTCCAGCTCGCTTTCTTGCGGCTTCATGGCTTCAAAGGCATCCTTGGCCTTGGCCTTTTCTTCTTTTTCTTGTTCCTTGACGATGCGAACCTTTTCGGCTGCTTCTTCGATGAAGTAGTCTTGGCTGCTAAAGGCCACTTGCCCTCTTCGATCAGCGTGGATCCATTCAGTCCCGTGCAGGATGCGGGCTTGGATGTTGTCTTGCCACATCTTGGCAAAAATGTCCAAGACTCTTTCCTTCAAATCTTCTTGCAGGATTGGGAAGAGGGTTTCCACCCGCCGGTTCAAGTTCCGCCGCATCATGTCGGCACTTGCGCAGTAGACTTCTTCTTTGCCGTCATTGTAGAAGTAGTAGATCCGGCTGTGTTCCAAGAAGCGGCCCACGATAGAGTGAACTTCGATATTGTCGGAAATGCCTGGGATTTCGGTCTTCAAGCAGCAGATCCCGCGGACAATCAAGTGGATCTTGACGCCGGCAGCGGAAGCTTCATACAGCTTGGCGATAACGCCTGGGTCTGACAAGGAGTTCATCTTCATGTGAATTTCGGCATGGCGGCCAGCTTGGGCAATGGCGATTTCGTTGTCGATCTTTTCATAGATGAATTGACGGATCAGGTTTGGCGAAATCCGCAGCTTACTGAAGTAAGGCGGCTTGCTGTAGCCTGACAGCATGTTGAAGAGGTTGGTGGCGTCAACGCCCAGGTCCCGGTCGCAGGTAAAGAGACCGATGTCAGTGTAGAAGTGGGCAGTGACGTCGTTGTAGTTACCCGTACCCAGGTGCAGGTAGCGGCGGATGCCATCTTCGTCGCGGCGGATTACCAAGGTAACCTTGGTGTGAGTCTTTAACCCTACCAAACCGTAGATAACGTGGCAGCCCATCTGTTCCAGGGTCCGGGCCCAGTGGACGTTGTTTTCTTCGTCAAAGCGGGCCTTCACTTCAACCAAAACCGTAACTTGCTTGCCAGCCTTGGCGGCTTGGCCCAAGTACTTGATGATTGGGGAGTTGCCGGACACCCGGTACAGGGTCATCTTGATGGCCAAAACGTCTGGGTCCTTAGCGGCTTGCTTAACGAAATTTAAAACGGCGTCAAAGCTGTCGTAAGGGTGCTGCACTAGGTAGTCTTTTTCTCTGATGGAGTCAAAAATGTTGTGGTCGCTGCGCAAGGCTGGGTCGACAAATGGGGTCATTGGTTTGTAGCGCAGGTCATCGTGGCCTTCCACCATGCCTGGCAATTTCTTCAAGAAGGTCAAGTCAATTGGCCCGTTGATGGTGAAGACGCTGGCTTCTTCCACCTTTAGCCGCTTCATCAGGTGCTTGAGCAGCTTAACGTTCATTGAGGTTTCAACTTCAAGGCGGGTTACGTGACCGTGCTCTCTGTCTTCAAGTTGCTTTTTAACGGCAAGCAAGAAGTCAGAAGTGTCGCTTTCAGACACGTCTAAGTCCATGTCCCGGGTTACCCGGTAGCAGGCTGCCTGGCGGATTTCGTATCCATCAAAGAGGCGGTCGGCAAAGGCCTTGATGATGTTTTCAATTAAGATAAAGTCGTTTTCCCCATCTGGCAACTTGATCAGCCGCGGGAAGATGTTCGGCACTCTGACGGTGGCAAATTGGTGCTCACCCGTTTCTTGGTCCTTGAGGCGTAAGGCGATGTTCAAGGAATCATTGTTGATGAATGGGAATGGCCGAGACTGGTCATCAGCCATTGGGGTCAAGACTGGGTAAAGCTCGTTATTGAAGTAGCGTCGGATGTATTCTTCTTGGTCTTCAGACAGTTCGTCAGTTTCCAAGATATTGATTTCATTTTTCTTGAGTTGCGGCAAGAGAGAACGTGAATAAGTGGAGTAGCGCTTTTCTACGACTTCGTGTTCCTTCTTGTTGATGGCCGTCAATTGTTCAAGAGGCGTCATGCCGCTAGCATCATGGCTCTTGACCTTGGCTGCGACCAACTTAGACAGGGAAGCCACTCTAACCATATAGAATTCGTCGACGTTAGACTGGGTGATGCCTAAAAAGTTGGCCCGTTCCAAAAGCGGCTCATCTGGGTTTCGGGCTTCATCCAGGCAGCGATCGTTAAATTCCAGCCAGCTGAGTTCCCGGTTGATGTAATACTTTGGATCAGAAAACTTGTTCTTTTTTTGCTTATTTTTGCTTTCAGCCATTATTATTTACCCCTCTTCTGCTTCATGGCAATCTTCATCCCAAACACGGCTTGAGCCAGCGGTACGTTTTTTTCAAAGACCCAGCGCTCCAGGGTCAAGTCGCTCTTGCTAGTGACGGTGATCAGCATTTGGTCGTCTTTGATAGAAACCACGATCTTGCTGATCTTCTGCTTTCTGGAGGCGTCTAGACTATTGGCCAAGCGCAAGATGGCAGCGAGTTTGGCAACCCGGACTTGGACGGCTGGGTCCAGGCTCCGGTAGCCTTGCTCTTCATCGTTTAAGTCAGTAATGTCTTGGTGCTTCAAGATGCTGATCAGCATCGCGTTTTCCCGGTCTGACAGGCCGATGATCTGGTTGGCATCGATGATGTAGGCTGCATGCTCATAGTGGTTGTGGAAGTTGATGAAGTTGCCGATATCGTGCAGGCGCGCCGCAATTTCCAAGAGCTGGCGGTCCTGCTTGTCCACCATGCCGGCGTGAGCCAGCCGGTCAAAAATGTGCAGGGCAAACTTGTTGGACAGGTTGCTGTGCTTGCCACCTGATTCGTAGCGGCGGGCAATATTCTTGGTCGCCGTTAAAACGATGGTGGAATATTCATCTGGCCGGTACTTGAGGCGCGCTGCTTCTTGCAGCATCAAACCCGTGATGGCCGATGACTCGGTCAGGGTCATTTTTTCTGGCTTGATCACCTTATTTAACTGGTTGATCAAGACGATGGTTGGCTTCATTCTAGCCAAGGAGTCAACCGACAAGTTGTACTTTTCCATCAGGTACTGGTCTGGCGCTTCTTTAAAGTCGTTATAAACCTTGGCAAAAGCCTCTGGCTCAATCACCTGGGCCCGTTCATGGGGCTTCAGGCTCTGCTCGCCTTGGCTAGACACGTGCTGGATGATGAGCCGGGACTTGCCAGTCGGCTTTTCAATGGTCTTGAAAGAAACCAATTTACGAGAAATGTAGTCGCTGATGATGTCGATCGGGTCAATTGGAGTGTCCCGGGTCATGGCCGACATTTCTTCGATTTCTTCTGGCCCCAAGGCAAAGTCCCAGGTTGAGACATAGTTTTGCCCCTTAAACAGGGTCAAGTTGAGCATGGCACTCCCGGTACTGAGCAGGTAAGTCGATTCATCTGGTGCCAGTTCGCTAAATTGCGGCAGAGCCATCCCGGCGATGATCTTGTAGTAGGCAATTTGCGCCCCGTTTAGCCATTCCACATCAAGCCCCGTCCGGATCTTGATCTGGTCAGACAGGTAGCGGGCAGAAATCTTGTCTAAAAGCTGTCTGTTCCCGTAGACCTTGCAGTTGTCGATGCCGTATTCGGCGAGCTTTCTCTTGAAGCCAATTAAGGCATCGGTCAAGCGCGGCAGCTCATTTTCATAAACCTCAAATTTTTTCCCGCCTTGAACGAATTGGGCTGAGTTCAATTGTTCAAGGATCGTCATTTTCTTCAAGTCAACGATAAATAATCTGGCTTGATATGATGATATGTATATAAGACCAAATTGCCTCTTACTCATGTTTATCTCCTACGTTTTCTCTAAGCAAAAAGTTCAGCTGTAAGCGCTGAGTATCCACTTTCAATTATACAAAAAACTACTACCTTTGGGCCCTTTTTTGCCAAAAATTCAGGTAATTTTAGCGTGATTTAACTTGCTTTTAAAAAAGAAAGACACATTCAGAGAGAATGCGTCTTAATCTTTCAATATATTAAAAATTAAAAACTAAAAATTAGTTTCTTACTTATCGCTAACCGTCGTTCTAGAAGATTCCTTCACGTTGAAACCTGGAACGCCGGCAAACCATTTCTTCATTAGGCGGCTGTAGGTCCCATTTTTCCGCAAGGTGGCCAAAGCTTGGTTAACTTCCTTGGTAAACTTTGTCTCGCCCTTCTTGATCCCGATCCCGTATGGCTCAACCGTGAAGGTCGTGTCCAGCATGGTGAACTTGTCGGTATCGTCGGCAATCAGCCCTGCCAAAACGGCGTTGTCGCTGACCATGGCATTGGTCTTGCCAGCCTTGAAGGCATTGTAGGCTGAACCGTAGTCATCATAGAAGATAACCTTAGCCTTTGGGGCGTACTTGTGTACATCGGCGTCGGCAGTTGACCCCTTAACGGCGGCAATAGAGTACTTAGAATTGTTAAAAGCCTTGATCGACTTCAGCTTGCTCTTCTTGGGCACGATCAGGGTTTCTCCGGCCATAAAGTAGGTGTCTGAGAAGTTGATGATTTTTTCCCGGTCTGCCGTATCGGTCATGGTGGCCATGACAGCGTCCACGTTGCCGATCTTGAGGTCCATGATCCGGGATTTTTCACTGATGTATTCAATCTTCATCTTCCCGCTAGGGCCCAGAATCTGCTTGGTGATGGCCCGGGCTAGGTCAACTTCAAAGCCCTTGGCCTTGCCGGTCTTTATGTCCATCATGCTAAAGAGGCGCGTATCTGCCCGCATCCCCCAGGTGATGGTTTTAGATGAGTGCACCCGGTTATAGGTGGTTGTGCTTTCTCCCGTAGAGTCGCTGCTCTTTGAGCAGGCACCTAAAAACAGGGATAACAGCAAAACCGCCATGAAGGCGGTCATTTTTTGCAGTTTGCGTGCCATTTTTCCTCCTTGGCAAGACTGGACTGGTTTCATTACAAATATTCTTCTTTTCTTTCTAGCTGATTTTTTATTGTTTAAAAAATTAGTACTTGATCTTCTTGCTGATGTAGCCGGCAAAAGTGGACAGAGCAAAGCAGATGATGAAGTACATTACCGCAACGGCCAAGTACATTGGAATCATGTAGTTGGTGTTTTGGTTGTAGATGATTTCGGCGTGGTAGAGCAACTCAGGCAAAACGATGATCGTTGCTAAAGACGTGTCCTTGATCAAGGAGACGAACTGAGACAAGAGCGCTGGAATCATCTTGGTCAAAGCCTGCGGCAAGACCACGTGAATCATGGCCTGCATGTAGGTCATCCCGTTTGACCGGGCCCCTTCCATTTGGCCAGGGTCGACGGCCATGATCCCGGAACGCACGATTTCGGCAATCATGGCTGATTCAAAGACCACCATGGCGATGACGGAAGCCTGGAAGGCGTCCACTCTCAGGCCCATGACTGGCAGGCCAAAGTAGGAGAAGAAGATGATCAAAAGCAGCGGCAGGTTCCGGATGATGTCGATGATCACGCCGACTACTTTTGAAATTCTGGTTGTTTTTTCATCGACTCTGGTGAAGCGGACTAAGCCTAAAAAGAGGCCGATGATAAAACTCAAAACAATTGAAATGACTGAGACTTCAATGGTTACCCAAAAGCCCTGCAGCAAAAAGCGGAGGTTGACCCAGGATAAAGCATTTGCTAAATTTTCCATTTATTTTTCCCTCCTTAAACGCCTTTCTTTTCCAGATACTGCATGTAGTAGCTAAGCGGCAGGGTCAAGATCAAGTAGAAGATCCCGACTAAAACGTAGCTTGGAATCGTTTGGAAAGTGTTAGAAGCCACGATGTCGCCTTGGTACATCAAGTCAAAGCCGGCAACGAAGGCCAAGATACTGGAGTTCTTGATCAAGTTGACGAACTGGTTGCCAAGCGGCGGAATCACGATCTTGAAGGCTTGCGGCAAGATGACGTAGCGCATGGCTTGCCAGTAGGTCATCCCGTTTGACCGGGCCCCTTCCATTTGGCCTACGCCCACGGATTGAATCCCGGAGCGAACCGTTTCCGCGATGAAGGCAGAAGAGTAGATGGACAAACCAATCGTCCCGGCTTGAAAACCGGTCAGTTTTAGCGGCGTATAAGTTGGCAAAACCAGGTAAAAGACCATGGTTACGACCAAAAGCGGAATATTACGAAAGATTTCGACATAAACCTTGGCCACGCCCCGCCAGAACTTGTTTGGAACGGTTTCGAGAATGGCAAAGCCTGACCCGATGATTAAACTAAAGAACAGGGAAATCAGACTGCAGAGAATCGTGTTCCAAAAACCCAGCAAAAAGGTGGACCAATTTGCCGCAAATAAACTTATCATTAATATTCAGCCTCCTTAATACTGAATCCTGGAATCTTGCCAAACCACTTCTTGATCAGGCGGTGGTAGCTGCCGTCTTTTTTGGCATCCTTTAGAGCCTGGTTAATGGCATCCCGCATCCCCGTTTGGCCCTTGTTAACCGCGATCCCGTAAGGTTCAACGGCAATGGTGCCACCAACCAAGTGCAGGCTCTTGTGCTGGGCCGCAATCCCGGCCAAGATGCCGTTGTCAGTGGCAAAAGCATCCCCTTGCCCAGCTAAGAGGGCGTTGGTACATGAACCGTAGTCGTTGAACTGTCTGATCTTGGCCTTTGGCGCCAAGCGAGCGATGTCGTCAGCAGCCGTGGTCCCCTTGGCCACGATGACCACCTTGCCCTTTTTATTTAGGTCCTTAACGGACTTGATCTTGCTGGACGTCTTAGTTAAAAGGCTGGTCCCAGCCTTGAAGTATGGCGTTGAAAAATCAACTGATTTCTTTCTTTCATCGGTAATGGTCATGCAGGCCAAAACTGCGTCAATGTTGTTGTTTTTCAGCTGCGGGATCTTGGTTTGCGCCGTAACTTCGATAAACTTTGCCTTACCATTTTTGCCGACGATCTTTTTAGTCAACAGGCGCGCCAGATCAATTTCAAAACCTTCCAGCTTGTTGGTCTTGACAGATTTAATCCCAAACAAGGATGTGTCGTACTTGACGCCCCAAGTAATGGTTTTACTTGCCTTAACGTGGTTGTAGACCTTGTTGGAAACGTCGGTTTCAACTGAGCAAGCCGACAAAGTGATAGCAACCAGGGCCGTCAATAGCAAGGCCAGTTTGGGGAGGATCTTCTTTTTAAACATATAACCACTCCCTTCTGGAAATTAGTGATCGATAACCTTACTTAAGAATTCTTGCGCCCGCATGTGCTGTGGGTGTTCGAAGAATTCCTTTGGGTTGTGGGAGTCTTCCAAAACTTGGCCTTGGTCAAAGAAGATCACGCGGTCGCTAACTTCTCTGGCAAAGCCCATTTCGTGGGTAACGACCACCATGGTCATCCCTTCAGAAGCGATCGTCTTCATAACGTCCAACACGTCTTGGATCATTTCTGGGTCCAGGGCACTGGTTGGTTCGTCAAACAGCAAGACCTTTGGCTTCATGGCCAAGGATCTAGCAATGGCTACACGCTGCTTTTGCCCACCAGAGAGCTGTCTTGGGTATGAGTCTTCCTTGTCCAAAAGGCCTACCCGCTTAAGCAGGTTTTCGGCGATTTCCCGGTTTTCCTTTTCGTCTCTGTGCAAAACGATCCGCGGAGCCAACATGATGTTTTCCAAAACCGTGTGGTTTTCGTACAAGTTAAAGTGCTGGAAAACCATGCCGACGTCTTTTCTGATCTTGTTTAAGTCAGTCTTCTTGTCGCCTAAGTCGTAGCCGTCCACGTCCAAAACGCCAGAAGAAATGCCTTCCAGGCCATTCATCGTTCTGATTAAAGTACTCTTACCAGCCCCGGAAGGCCCGATAATTGACACAACTTCACCTTCATCGATGGACAGGTTGATGTCTTTCAAAGCGTGGTAGGTTCCATAAAATTTGTTGACTTTCTTAAATTCGATAATTGCAGCCATCGTGTTCTCCTTTGATTAACGCTTAATTAAAAAGTACCCAGCGCTTCGCGTTCGCTAGATGCGATATTGTTCGGATTTCTCGCCCTAAAATTGCCAGTAGACAATCTTGATTACGATTAATTTTTTATTAAATTTACCAAAAAACAAGATATTTAGCAAGTGAAAATTCAGGAAGTGCTAAAAATCTTTATTTTTCTTTAATCTTTTCTAGTCTAGAACTTTACTTTTTTAGCTTTTTGCTGGGGAAAAGTTTATTTTCTTCAGTATTACTCTTACTATAGATAATTATATTAGTTAACTTTCATTTTGCAAAAAATGGTAACGCTATTTTTAGGATTTTTTCAAAAAAAGGTCCTCAAAAAGGCGAGAATTATCGCTTTTTCCGCAACTTTCACTAGACCCTATCTTTATTCGCCTCTATAATAAATAGTTAAAGGAGTTTTTTACAATGCCAAAGAAGAAACACCCGATCATTATCGGGATCGCCGGGGGCAGTGGCTCTGGGAAGACGACCATTGCTCATGAACTATATGACCAGTTTAAGAATGACCGCATCCGGATCATCACGGAAGACTCTTACTACAAGAATCACCCGGAAATGACCATGGAAGAAAGAAACCAGATCAACTTCGACCACCCGGATGCCTTTGACTCAGACCTGATGATCAGCCAGCTGAAGGACCTGCTGAATGGGAAGGCTATTGAAATGCCGATCTACGACTTCACCACCCACTTAAGAAGTCCCGAAACGGTCCACGTAGAGCCAGCCGACATCATCATCTTGGAAGGGATCCTGGTTTTAGCCTCACCAGAGCTGCGGGACTTAATGGACATCAAGATCTTCGTTGACACTGACGATGACATCCGCTTGATCCGCCGCCAGCGCCGGGACATGGCGGAACGGGGTCGGTCTTTTGACTCCATCATCACCCAGTACCTGGCAACGGTGAAGCCAAGCTACCACCAATTCGTTGAGCCTTCAAAGCGCTATGCCAACATCATCGTGCCTGAAGGCGGCGAAAACGACGTGGCCCTAGACATGCTGACGACCAAGGTGCGGGACGTCTTGCGCCGCAACGATTTAGCAGAGGAAGAAGGCTAAGCGGATATGAATCAGAGTAAAAAACCGCTAGTTATCGGATTAGCCGGCGGCAGCGGGTCTGGCAAGACCACGGTTGCCAAGGAAATCAGCAAGCGACTGCCGCAAGACCGGGTTTTGATTTTGCCAGAAGACGCCTACTATAAAGACAATTCCGCTTTGACTATGGAGGAGCGGAAAAAGGTCAACTACGACCACCCAAGCGCCTATGATACGGACCTGTTGATCGAGCAGCTGAAGGCCCTTTTGGCTGGGGAAGCCGTGGAGATGCCGACTTACAACTTCAGCATCTTGTCTAGAGCTAAGGACACGATCCACGTTGAGCCCGCCGACATCATCATCTTGGAAGGCATCTTGGTATTGTCTTCGCCAGAACTGCGCCAGTTCATGGATATCAAGCTGTTTGTCGACGCTGACGACGATATCCGCTTCATCCGGCGGCTGCAGCGTGACACGCAAGAACGCGGCCGATCGATTGACTGGATCATCGCTCAGTACCTGGCAACCGTGAAGCCAAGCTACAACCAGTTTGTTGAGCCAAGCAAGAAGTACGCCGACATCATCATCCCCCAAGGCGGGGAAAACCAGGTCGCCATCGACATGGTGTCGTCTAAGCTCTTGTCAATTTTAAATAGTTAGGTACAACCGCGCC
>NZ_JBJFHB010000009.1:0-3762 GCF_051893255.1 Lactobacillus sp.
TTGAACGACTACTCCGTCGAGTAATCATCCAACACTAGATTAGTATGTTTTGTTTTGTTTGCTTAACAGAGAAAATTAAGCTTTAAAGTAGAGACTATTCACACATTGTAATTTCTTCATTTTTTATAAACAATCTATAAAACACTCTTTACCTACCAAAATCAAACAAAAAAGAGCTCAATCATTTGATTGAACTCTTTTTCTTGCAATCCTAGATTACAGGTTTGAAACTTCACCTTGGTAAATTGCGCCGCGACGTGCGTCAACAGTCAAAGTTGAGCCGTCAGCGATCTTGGAAGTTGCGTCAGCAGCACCAACAACAACTGGAATGCCAAGTGATACGCCGACAACAGCTGCGTGGCTAGTCAAGCCTGAAGCTTCAACGATCATACCACTAGCCTTCTTGATAGCTGGCATGTAGTCCTTGTCAGTAGTCTTAGCAACCAAGATGTCGCCTTCCTTAACCTTAGCGTTAGCTTCTTCAGCGCTGTTAGCAACAACAGCCTTGCCGATTACTGAGCCAGTACCAACGCCCAAGCCGCGAGCTACTTGGTCACCAATTACTTGCAACTTCATCAAGTTAGTAGTACCTGATTGACCAAATGGTACACCAGCAACGATGATTACCAAGTCGCCATCCTTAACGAAGCCGTGTTCCTTAGCTACCTTAGCAGCTTCAGCGAACATTTCGTCAGTGTTTGAAGGTTGCTTTGCCAAAACTGGTTCAACGCCCCAAACGATGCCAAGTGAGTGTTGGATCTTTTCATCGAAAGTCAAGGCAACGATAGTTGCGTCTGGACGGTACTTAGAAATCATCCGTGCAGTGTAGCCGGAGCTAGTAGCAGTGATGATAGTCTTAACGCCCAATTCTTGAGCAGTCCGAACAACTGATTCACCGATAGCTTCAGTAACGTTTGAACCCTTGTATTCTTCAAAGCGTTGCAAAGCCAAAGTGTTGCGGCTGTCAAGTTGCTTTTCAGTCCGAACGTCGATGTCGTGCATTGCCTTAACTGATTCTACTGGGTACAAACCGTTAGCAGATTCACCTGAAAGCATAGTTGCGTCAGTACCGTCAAGAACGGCGTTAGCAACGTCAGTAACTTCGGCACGAGTTGGACGTGGGTTTTCTTGCATGGAGTCAAGCATTTGAGTAGCAGTGATAACTGGCTTGCCCAAAGCGTTGCACTTCTTGATCAATTCCTTTTGTACGAATGGTACGTTGATGAATGGAATTTCAACACCCATGTCACCACGAGCAACCATCAAACCATCTGAAACTTGCAAGATTTCGTCGATGTTGTCGATACCTTCTTGTGATTCAATCTTTGGGAAGATCTTAACGTAGTCTGCGTTAGCTTCTTCGCAAAGGGCACGAATGTCAAGAACATCTTGAGCCTTACGTACGAATGAGGCAAAGATGAAGTTGATACCGTGTTGCAAACCAAAGCGGATGTCGTCGGTGTCCTTTTCAGTAATCCCTGGGAGGCGGATTTCAACACCTGGTGCGTTAACACCCTTCTTTGAGCCGATTACGCCAGTGTTTTGAGCTTCGCAGACCAATTCGCGCTTTTCTTCGTCCTTAGCCTTGATAGTCAAACCAACAGCACCGTCGTCGATCAATACAGTACCGCCAACCTTGGTGTCGTCGTACAAACCTGGGTAGGTAACGTGGATCATGTCTTTGTTACCAGCCTTGGTAGCGTCCATAGAAATCCGGATTTCGTCACCAGTGTTGATGGTGAACTTGCCGCCTTCTTGGTCAGTAGTTCTAATTTCAGCACCCTTGGTGTCAAGAGCGATACCCAAAAGTTTGCCAGTCTTCTTTTCAACTTCACGAACCATGTTCATTCTTGCCAGGTGTTCTTCGTGGTCACCGTGTGAGAAGTTAAAACGGAATACGTTTGCACCTGCTTCGGCTAACTTAGTAATGGTTTCAATATCGTTTGAAGCTGGTCCTAAAGTACTAACAATCTTCGTTTTTTTCATTGTGAAAAAATCTCCCTAAATCAAAAACTATAAAAACAACTATCTTGATAAATCTTCGTTAAGCTTTAACAAGTCATAGTCACCCTTGTGAGATTCATCAAACAAATCAAGGATGTCGTGTGAAGTTACCTTGCCGTTTTCAATGCCGACTGCCAAACCACCCTTGCCTTCAAGGAGAAGGTGAACAGCTTCAGCACCAAGCTTTGAAGCAAGCACACGGTCAGAAACCGTTGGCGTACCACCACGTTGCATGTGACCCAAGACATTGGCACGAGCGTCGAAGTCACCATGCTTCAACAATTCTGCCATGAACTTGTCAGCGGTCATGACGCCTTCAGCAACAACTACCAAGCCGTGGTCCTTGCCACGTTCTTGAGCTTGCTTTAAGCGAGTAGCGATTTCTTCAATGTCGTATGGCTTTTCAGGAATGACGATTGCGTCAGCCCCGCAGGCAACACCAACACGCATGGCGATGTCACCACAGTTGCGGCCCATTACGTTAACAATGAACACGCGGTGGTGACTTGAAGCAGTGTCACGAATCTTGTCGATCGCGTCCATTGCCGTCATACATGCCGTGTCGTAGCCGATCGTGGCATCCGTGTAAGGGATGTCGTTGTCGATCGTCCCTGGCAAGCCAATTGAGTTAAAGCCGTGAGCAGTCAGCTTCAAGGCGCCATGGTAGGAACCATCCCCACCGATAACGACAACAGCGTCGATGCCGTGCTTCTTCAATTGAGCAATACCAGCCTTTTGGCCTTCTTCTTCTGCAAATTCAGGATAACGTGCAGAGTAGAGGAAGGTACCGGAAACGTTGATCTTGTGGGCAACATCTTCACTTTCAAGTGGGAAAATGTCACCTGCAACCAAACCTGCAAAACCGTAGCGAATGCCGAAAACTTCCAGACCGTTCGCAAGTGCGACTCTAGTTACGGCTCTCACGGCTGCATTCATACCAGGGGCGTCGCCACCACTGGTCAAAATACCAATCCGTTTCATGAATTCACCTCATCATGATTTAAATTGTGTAATATCTCACATCACATAAATCATAACATTTTTACCGCATAAAGTCTTGTAAAATCTGGTTTAAATTCAACTTTTTTCGTTTTTTTAGCTGTTAGGGCTTACAAATCCTATGCCCACGTTTATGCATTTTTCACTAATTTTAACTTTTTCAATGATTTTCAACGGCAGGCAAGCCCGGGATTCCACCTATTTCAATGGGTGGAGGAATAGGGCCTGCCTGCCTTCTTTCTTACTTAAATTCGTACAGAGAAAGCTTTTGCTCTGCTTTTTGCCAGTTGCCGTTATGCATGATCAGCCGGCACTGCTTTCCATTGATGTAATTCTTGCCATTGTTCAGTACGTAATTGCCTAAGCTATCCGTCAAATATACAAAATATCCATTCGACTTAAAGCCTTGAACGTAGCCCTTGGCATTATTTCCAATTACGCGAACGTAGTCATTCAGCCATATGCCGCGGGCACATTTCGTGTTTTTCGCGTTCCGCTTGGCTGCCTTGTTCGGCTGCTTTCTGCCTTTTCTCGCGGTTGCTTCATGAAGCGACCGCTTCTTCTTGCGAAACTGGCTGATCATCGTCACCGTTTCCGGCATTTGACCGACCGACTTGATTCCGCTGATCGCGATTGCGTCCATGAAGTGGCCTTTGGGCAGATGAAGATTTTTGCGGTCAACGTAGGTTTGCGAGCCATACTGAAAGCTTGCTTCTGGGAAAGCAGTCATGATCCGCTTGCGCAGAATGTTCATGAACG
>NZ_JBJFHB010000010.1:0-3729 GCF_051893255.1 Lactobacillus sp.
TGAAAAAGAAAAAAATGAGTACGAGCGAAGTCTTCGTACTATAAGCAGCATTGGTTATTATCAGCTAAAAAATTATTCGTTTCCATATTTTAAAAATGGATATTATGAAAACTTGTTGTTTTCTGATATTGTTGCAAGATATTATAGAGATAAAAGATTAAGATACGCGACTCTTCACGTAATTGAGGATATTGAGGCAACATTAAATACAAAGATTGCGTATTTGCTTGGTGATAAGCTTGGCAGTTTAGGATATATCGATTTTAGGTCTTGGTGCCAAACAAAAGGAAAAAATCCCTTCTTAAGGTATATAACTGATAAGTATACGATAGCCAAAGAAGAAAATTCATTTTTATTAAGGGTATCGAGAGCCGCGAGACAGTCAAGTTCTTTGGATGTAAAAGAGTTTGAAATAAAGAATCCAACTGAACCTTATCTACCGGTTTGGTTATTAATGAATGAGTTAACTTTAGGAGAATCCATTCATCTTTTTCGTTTAATGTCTAAGGAAAATCGTAGAGCAATTGCTAAAGAATTTAATTCAGATGTGATGGAGCTAAATAGTTGGCTAAGTTGTATTAATTTGGTTCGTAATATTTGTTGCCATAATGGAAATCTTGCTGATTTACGTTTAAAAACTAAGCCTAAAGTTCCTAAAGAGTATAAAGAAATTTTAATTACTCATGACAAGCAGATGCTAACATATACTAATGGATATGCGATTGTTGCTTGCATTCTTGTAAAAATGATGAAGGTTATTAATCCAAAGTATCGTTTTGAAGATTTAGAGGAATCAATAATCAAGCTTCTTGATGATCGAACTACTGCAGAATATTATGGATTCAAGGATCGGAAGAGTATTGAAAAGTTATTTGAATTTTGAACAAGAGTATTAAAAACTGGGCTCCAATTTGGAGCCCAGTTTTTATGATGTAAAGAGTTAAACGTTAATCTAAAAAATATTGTTGACAAAGTAATTCTAATTGCTATACTAAGTGTATCACTAATCATAGTACACTAATTACTAACTAATCTGGAATAGAAATGAGGACACATATGGAAGAAGTAATGAAAGTTACCAATGTTACCAAAACCTACGGTAAGAAGGGAGAAAAGCAGTACCAAGCCTTAAAGGGCGTCAGCTTCATGGTTGAAAAGGGCGAATTCGTTGCTATCATGGGGGCTTCGGGCTCAGGTAAGTCAACTCTGTTGAACATCTTGTCAACCCTTGACACGGCAACCAGCGGGGAAGTTCTGGTTAACGGTCACGACATTACCCTCCTTAATAAAAAGAAGCTGGCCAACTTCCGGGCCAAGGAAATCGGCTTTATCTTCCAGGAGTTTAACTTGCTGGACAACTTAACCGCTAGAGAAAACATCGCTCTGCCGCTGACCTTGCAAGGCGTATCGACTAACCGCATCGATCCTTTAGTTGAGCAAATTGCTGACAAGCTGAACATCCAAGACCTCCTTGATAAATACCCAGCAGCTATTTCCGGCGGGCAAAAGCAGCGGGTGGCCGCTGCCCGGGCCCTGGTTCATGAACCAGCCATTCTCTTGGCTGACGAGCCAACGGGGGCACTTGATTCCAAGTCTTCTCGCGCCATGCTGGACACCATGGAACTCTTAAACCGCCGCGACCAAGTTTCCATCTTGATGGTGACCCACGATCCATTTTCTGCCTCTTTTGCGGACCGAATCCTTTTTATCCAAGACGGGATCATCGGCAAAGAGGTCAAGAAGGGCGATTTGACCCGGCAGGACTTTTACAAAAAGCTGATCGCTGATTTAGGCGAAGTGGAAGACTAAGAAAGGGCAGGAGAGTATGTTAATCAAATTATCACTTACTGGGGTAAAAAGCCGGCTGAAGGACTATACAGTTCTCTTCTCCGGTCTGGCAGCTGCCAGCATGGTCTTTTACATGTTTTTGAGTCTGGCAACTAACCCGCAATTTTTGAAAAGCAGCGGGGGCGGCTTGATCAGTGCCCAAACGACCACAGTTACCTTTGGCTTTGGGACGGTCCTTTTGGCCATCTTGACCCTGGTCTACCTGTTTTACGCTAATGGCTTTTTGCTCAGCATGCGCAAGCGCGACTACGGCATGTACATGATGCTGGGGGCGAAGAGCTCCAAGATTGGTCAGCTGATCTTCTTAGAAACCCTGGTTACCGGCTTTTTGGCAACTGGGATTGGTTTGATCTTAGGGATCATCTTGACCAAGATTGTATCGGGCTTGATGGTAGCCCAGCTGGGCCTGACTTTAAAGCACTTCAACCCGCTTTACCTGCCAGCCTTATTGTGGACGCTTGCCTTCTTCATGGCGCTTTTTTTCCTGGCAGCCCTGTGGAATGCAGCTAAGCTGACCAAGACGGCGGTCATCAATCTTTTAAAAGATGACCAAAAGCCCAGCCAAATCAAGAACCATCCCGTCTTGCGGGCGATCGAAGGCCTTGTTGGTCTTTTGCTTTTAGCAACCGGCTACCTGGCCATGGCGAATGTCGAGAAGCTCGTGCTGAACGCTTTGCCAATCGCCCTGGTGACCATTGTTTTAGGGAGCTACTTCCTTTTTTCAGCAACCTTGATCAGTATTATCGATTTCTTGCGGAAAAAGAAAAAGTTCTTTTACCGGGGTATGCGGCCTTTCACCTTGGGCCAGCTCAAGTTCCGTTTGCACGACTACACCCGGATCTTGTCTGCTATCTCCATCATGTTTGCCCTGGCTCTTGGCGCAATCACGGTTGGGCTGAACTTTAACAGCTTAAAAGATGCCCTGACAGACGGTCAGTACTACGATGCTGTCGTCTTAAATAATGATCAAACTGCTAAGACAGAAATTGAAAAGCTGGGCGGTAAAGCCCAAGCCAGCTACACTTATAAGTATGACAGCAATAGCGCGCGGATCTACTTGCTCAAGGCTGAAGTTGCAAAGAACCCGCTTAAGACTCAGCGCTATGTTGATTCACTGCCCAAAAAGAATCAATCAGAATCACGGACCAAATCTGGTCTTTACGAAACGGTAACGGTCAAGGCAGACCAGTTAACGGAAAAAGCTGCCAAGCAGGGCCTGACGGCTTCTTATAACGCAGCCCAGCTCTTCTCACAAACTGCGTCAAGCGCCGTTGCTCTAGACGGCGCGGCTTTTGCCAATATCAAGGGGCAAAGTCAAACTGTAACCTTTTACAAGGTGAACAACTTTACCCAAAAGGCTCAAGCACTTCTGAAAATTACCCAAAAGCAAGAAAAGCAATATAAAGAGGGGAGCAACGAATATCTGCTCTTAGAAATGACCAAGCCGGTCAGCTACCAATTAGTAGCCACCATGTGCTCTGGTTTTGAATTTATGGGCTTCTTCTTAGGTCTGGCCTTTCTCATGATGTTAGCCTCAACCTTGATGTTCAAGGTCTTGTCTGGGGCGACTAGCGACAAGCTCCGCTACGGGATGCTGCACAAGATTGGGGCACAAGTTGGAGTCCTTAAATCCTCCCTTCGAAAAGAAATTGGCGTCTTGTTCCTAGCGCCAGCTCTCTTAGGTGCAATCGACGTGCTCTTTGGTCTTCAGTTCTTTAAAGTCCTGCTGCCAAACCCATACAATCAAATCTGGATTCCCTTTGTCATTTTCTTTATTCTTTACCTGGTCTACTACCTGATCACAGTTAAGCTTTATGAAGGCTTGGTAATTGAAGACTAAGAATCTAAAAATAAGTATCAAAAACTAAATATTTAATACTA
>NZ_JBJFHB010000011.1:0-15774 GCF_051893255.1 Lactobacillus sp.
AAAAATAACAGCCGCTATGCGGCTGTTATTTTTTTCTTAGTTATGTTTCTTAATTAATATTTCTTGTTATTGCTCCTGCACCGTGCCATTTTTGATATAAGCCTTAAATTCTGGCACATCTAACATGGCGCTTGGGAAGAAGAAGCGCTCGTCGCCTTGCAGAGTCCCGTTTAAGGCCTTTACTAATGGGCTAAGGCGAGAGAGCTCGATCAAGCTGCCATCTTCTTGCATGATCTCGATTTGGCTGTTGGCATTTTTGCCAGTTGGCTTATAAGCATCGTATGGCTCGTCAAAGGCGGAGTTGAGCCCGGTGTAGTAGTCTGGGTCAAAGCCGGCTTCTTGGATTAAGGCCTGCAGCTTGGGCAAGAGCTTTTTATTATCTTCCGTAACCGTGGCGCTGGCCAGGGGCTTTCTGAAGAGGTAGCGCTGGGCCAGGTCGCTTAAGATGGGGTCGCTTGACTCCGTCCACAGGCTGAAGTTGGTTTCCATGACCCCGTCGTTGACCTTTAAGTAGTCCTCTAGGTCCCAGCTGCCGGCCAAAAAGTGGGCTAGACTCGGCGTCACTGGCAGGTCGCCCTGTTGGTAGAGGTGCTGGGCCCGAGTTAACAGGTGGTGGAGGATTACTTCCATGGACCGGTTGACCCGGTGGTAGTAGATCTGCTGGTACATCTGGTAGCGGGAGACGATGTAGTCTTCAACCGCGTGCATCCCGTTAGCCGTAAAGCAGACGCCCTTTTGATAAGGACGGATCACCCGCAAAATGCGGGAGAGGTCGAATTCCCCGTAAGAAGCGCCGGTGAAGTAGGCGTCGCGGAGTAGGTAGTCCATCCGGTCGGCGTCGGCTTGGCTGGAGATCAGCTTGACCACTTGGGGATCTGGATAAGTCTTGGCGATGACGCTGGCCACGGCTTGTGGAAAATCTGGGTCGACCTTGCGCAAGGCTTGGTTGACCTCAGTCTTGGGATCTAAGATGATTTTTTGCCCGATCTCTTCATGGTTGGTGTCAAAGAGGTGCTCAAAGGTATGTGAATATGGGCCGTGGCCGATGTCGTGGAGCAGGCCAGCAATGGACACCAAGAGGTTGTTGCCCGGGTTCCAGAGGCCGTCTCCAGCTTCTTGGCTTGGGTATTTTTCGCTAAAAAGATTGCTGATCTGGCGGGCGAGCTCATAAACGCCCAAGTTGTGCTCAAACCGGGTGTGGGTGGCGCCGGGGAAGACAAAGGCGGTTGGGCCCAGCTGCTTGATCCGCCGCATGCGCTGGAATTCTTTAGAGCGGACGACGTCTAAGGCCACTTGGGTGTCTAAGTGGATGTAGCCGTGCACGGGGTCGCGGACAACCACTTCCCGCTTTAATTTGGGGCTGGTAAAGTTAGTCAAAATTTTTCCTCCATTTCTATTTTATTTCTGAAATTGCCAATTAGTGCATTAGCCTATTAGTTTATTGCTTTTATTTTTTTCAAAAAGATACTAAAATATAATTATCTATGCTATAAATATTATAGCAAATGTCGCCAGAGACTGCTGATGAAGGGGGTTAGATCTGAAAAAATGAACAAGGTCAAGATTAGCTTAACAAGCAAGATTACCCAGGCCGGAGAAACCGAAACCATTCGCCAGGAAGCAGAAGGCGAATATTCAGATGACGGCCGCAACAAGCGGATTTTTTATGAAACGGAAAACGTGCCGGTCAAGATGTTGGTCAAAGAGCAAGAACTCTTGATCAGACGCGGCACCGATCATGCCAATTTCTCCCAGATGCAGTTTGTCTTGGGCGAAAAGGGCACGTGCAAGTATGTCGTGGAAGGGCGGCAGCTGGACCTGATGTCTGAAACCAAGCGCCTAGAATTGAAAGAAATTGCCGATGGTCAGCAACTTGAAGTTGAATATGACCTCTTTAGTGGTGTAGACTTAATTGGTAGTTATGCCGTTTCATTGATTTTTGTTTAAATGACGTGTAAAATAGACAAGATTGACATAGAGAGGACGTTCAACCGTGGGATTAGCTGATTTTAAAGACGTAGACCGCAATGAATTATCAATGATTGAAGTTGCGCACGCAATTTTGGAAGACCGTGGCGAAAGAATGGCTTTTGCCGACATCGTTAATGAAGTACAAAAGTACTTGAACAAGAGTGACGAAGAAATTCGCGAACGCTTGCCACAATTTTACACTGACATGAACACTGATGGCCGCTTCATCTCCATGGGGGAAAACGTTTGGGCCCTCAGAACTTGGTTCAAGTTTGAAGCCGTTGACGAAGAAGTTGACCACCCAGAAGACGACGGCGACGAAGCATCTACCCGTAAGCACCACAAGAAGGTTAATGCCTTCTTGGCTACGACTGAAGGCGACGATGTCATCGACTACGAAAACGACGACCCAGAAGACGAAGATCTGGACGCTGACAGCGACGATGATGACGATGACGACGACACCAGCAGCGACGATTACGACTACGATGATGACTACGACGACAATGAAGACGACGAAGAAGAAGACTCATTGCCAGACGGTATCGAGGGCCAATTGTCACAGCTTGATGACGACGATGACGAAGAAGAAGACGAAGAATAGGATTTAATCCTTGACTTACAAGCAAAAAATAGTTACTATTTTGCTTGGGCACCCTATGTGCGTTTAGCTCCCTGACTAAAGGGAGCTTTTTTTATTATTTTCAAAGGAGAGTTCAATGACCAAGTATATCTTTGTGACTGGCGGCGTAGTTTCATCATTAGGGAAGGGGATCACGGCGTCAAGCATCGGCCGTTTGCTGAAGAACCGCGGCTTAAAGGTGACCATGCAAAAGTTTGACCCATACATCAACATCGACCCAGGTACCATGAACCCATACCAACACGGTGAAGTTTTTGTTACTGACGATGGTACGGAAGCTGACTTGGACTTAGGCCACTATGAAAGATTGGTTGACGTTAGAACCAGCAAGTACTCCAACGTTACTACCGGTAAGATTTACCAAGAAGTCTTGAAAAGAGAACGGCGCGGGGACTACCACGGTGGCACGGTGCAAGTAATCCCTCACGTAACCAACATGATCAAGGAAAAGGTCATGCGGGCAGCCCAAATGACTGACACCGACGTTGTGATTTCCGAAATCGGTGGTACGGTCGGCGACATGGAATCAACGCCATTCATGGAAGCCATCCGCCAAATGCGTAGAGAAGTGGGCTCAGAAAACGTGATGTACGTTCACGTAACCTTCGTGCCATACCTGCGGGCAGCCAAGGAATTAAAGAGTAAGCCAACTCAGCAATCTGTTTCCATGCTGCGGTCAATCGGGATTCAGCCAAACATGCTGGTCTTGAGAAGCGAAATGCCAGTACCACAGGAAATGAAGGACAAGATCTCAACCTTCACCGACGTGCCAGTAGACTACATCGTTGAATCCCTGGATGCGCCATCCCTGTTTGATGTTCCGCTTTCTTACCAAGAACAAGGCGTTGACCAAAAGATCGTTGACTTCCTGCACATTGACAGTCCTAAGCCAGTTGCCGACATGGACGAATGGCGGAGAATGGATGAACGGGCTAAGAGCTTGAAGCACAAGACCAAGATCACTTTGGTCGGCAAGTACGTGGAACTGGAAGATGCCTACATCTCAGTTACCGACGCCTTGCAGCACGCCGGCTACCTGTACAACACCAAGATCGAAGTCAACAAGGTGCAAGCTGAAGACATCACTGAAGACAATGTAGCTGAACTTTTGGGCGACACCCAAGGCTTGATCGTACCTGGCGGCTTTGGGACTCGCGGGCTTGAAGGGATGATCACTTCCATCAAGTACGCCCGTGAACACAACCTGCCATTCTTGGGCATCTGCTTGGGGATGCAAATGGCCAGCGTCGAATTTGCCCGCAACGTCTTGCACTTAGAAGACGCCAACTCAGCTGAAGCTGAACCAAACTGCAAGAACAACATCATCGACCTCATGGCTGACCAGCGCGACCAAGAAAAGATCGGTGGTACCTTGCGTCTGGGCCTGTACCCAGCCATGCTGAAGGCCGGCACCAAGACCCGCGAATGCTACGATGACCAAGAAGTCATCCAAGAACGTCACCGCCACCGCTACGAATTCAACAACAAGTACCGGGAAGCCTTTGAAAAGGCCGGCTTGACCTTCAGCGGCGTTTCTCCAGACAACCACCTGGTAGAAATCATCGAATTGACGGACAAGAAGTTCTTTGTAGCAGCCCAATACCACCCAGAATTCTTGAGCAGACCAAACCGTCCAGAAGGTCTCTTCAAGGGCTTTATTGGGGCAGCTAGTGGTTTAAGTGTCGACAAGTTCTAATTTTTGTTAGATAATAGATGATAGTGACAAGAGAAGAGCACCCTCTTCTCTTGTTTTTTTGACGAAGATCCATTATCATTATTATGATAATTTGACAAAAGAAAAGGACTACTTTCCCAAATGAAGCAAATGATAATTCACGGAGGGAAACCCCTACAAGGCGATATTTGGATTGGTGGGGCCAAGAACTCGACGGTCGCACTGATTCCAGCATCAATTTTATCCAGAACACCGGTAACTTTAGAATCCGTTCCTAGAATTGCGGATGTTGATAACTTGATGGACCTGCTGAGTGAAATGGACGTTCATTGCAACTTCCAAGAGACGACTTTGCAGATCGATCCTACTGAAATCAAGATGAGTCCCCTACCTGCCGGGAAGATCAAGAGCTTGCGGGCCTCATACTATTTCATGGGCGCTTTGCTTGGCCGCTTTGGCAAGGCTGTTGTAGGCTTTCCCGGTGGGGACGACATTGGCCCACGTCCCATTGACCAGCACATTATGGGCTTTCAATCACTGGGCGCTGACGTTAGATATGAAAATGAACAGATCGTAATTACCGCTCCTGATGAAGGGCTGAAGGGCGCTAGAATCCACCTGAAGATGGCCTCGGTTGGGGCCACGATGAACATTATCATGGCTTCGGTAACGGCCAGCGGCCGGACGGTCATTGAAAATGCTGCTAAGGAACCAGAAATCATTGACCTGGCCACCTTCTTGAACAACATGGGGGCTAAGATCAGAGGGGCTGGTACGGAAAGCATCAGAATCGATGGCGTTGACCGCCTGGAATCCAAGGTGCCGCACACCATCATCCCTGACCGGATTGAAGCTGGGACTTACATCTCCATGGCTGCCTGCATCGGCAATGGCATTCGAATTCACAACATCATCGCTGAGCACCTGGATGCCTTTTTGGCTAAGGTGGAAGAAATGGGCGTCGTGATCGATGCTGACGAAGACTCGCTCTTTGTCTACCCAGCTGGGGACCTCAAGATGGTGCAGGTAAAGACCGGGACTTACCCTGGCTTTGCTACTGACTTGCAGCAGCCGATTACGCCGCTGCTTTTAACTGCCAAGACTGGCGAAGGGGTCATCATCGATCCAATCTACCCGAAGCGGAACAAGCACGTGCCAGAATTGCAAAAGCTGGGTGCCTCAATCACCTCGATGAACAACATCATCTTGGTGCACCCAGGCAGCCACTTGCACGGCGGCGTGGTTCACGCTGACGAAATCCGGGCGGGTGCTTGCTTGATGCTGACTGGCCTGATGATTGACGGCGAGACCGTCATCAACAACGCTGGCAACATCCTGCGGGGCTATGACCGAGTTGAAGAAAAATTGCGCCAAATCGGTGCCGACGTGGTTATCCGCGATGCTGAATAAGAAAAGCTGGCTTAGGCCGGCTTTTTATTTGCTCAGGCCGCTTGTCAAAGCGGGCGGTTCGTGGTACTATATTAGAGTTAATCGATTAATCTATGGCCCGCAGAGGGCTATGGCAAAGGAGTTTTAAATTATGAAACAAGGTATTCACCCAGATTATCAAGAAGTTTGCTTCATGGACTCAGCAACTGGTTTTAAGTTCGTTGCCGGCTCAACTTTGAAGTCATCAGAAACTGTTGAATTCGAAGGCAACACTTACCCATTGATCCGTGTTGAAATTTCATCAGATTCCCACCCATTCTACACTGGCAAGCAAAAGTTTGCCGCTGCCGATGGTCGAATCGAACGTTTCAACAAGAAGTACGGCTTCAACAAGAAGAACTAATTGTTCTTTTTACACTAAAAGCAGCCCACTTGGGTTGCTTTTTTTGTTGTAATGGACAATAAACAAAGTATAATAGACTAAGTGTTTAAATTTTTTCTCTAAGGAGCAGTATTTCAATGAAGATGCAGTTGGCGGAAATTGCCCAGGCCTTAAATACCACTTGTGAAGGCGATGCGGAGACGGTCATTGCCTCCGTTGCCTTTGACTCAAGAAAGATCAAGGAAGGCGCCTTGTTTGTCCCAATCAAGGGCGAACGCGACGGCCATGACTTTGTCGCTTCCGCAATCGCGGCTGGGGCCAGCGCCACTTTGTGGGAAAAGGGCCACGCAAATAAGCCAGAAGGCATTGCCGTTTTAGAAGTTGCTGACACCTTGAAGGCCATGCAAGACCTGGCACACTATTACTTGCAAAAGGTCAACCCAACCGTTGTCGGCATCACCGGCTCAAACGGCAAGACCACGACCAAGGACATGGTAGCCGCCGTTTTGGCCAAGCGCTTCAACGTTTATAAGACCCAGGCCAACTTCAACAACGAAATCGGCGTGCCAATGACCATTTTGGAAATGAAGCCAATCACCGAAATCTTGGTTTTGGAAATGGGCATGGACCGGGCAGGCCAGCTCCACGAACTGAGCAAATTGGCCCGGCCTGATGTAGCCGTGATCACCATGATCGGCGAAGCCCACATCGAATTTTTGGGCTCAAGAGCCGGCATTGCTGATGCCAAGATGGAAATCACTGACTTCTTGCAAGAAGATGGCGAATTGATCTATAACGGCGATGAACCGCTGCTGGTTGAAAGAGCAGAAAAGCTGGCACAAGACAAGGCAACCTTTGGCTTTGAAGACAAGGACACCATCCATGCCCTGTCCATGCGGTCCACCATGCACCACACCTACTTCACGGTCAACGATACTGACCGGGAATTTGCAATTCCGATGATCGGCCGCCACAATGTTTCTAACGCCATGGCTGCCATCTTGGTCGGCCGCCACTTTGGCGAAAGCGACGAAGAAATCGCAGCTGGTCTGGCCGGCTTTGTCCCAACGGCCAACCGGATGGAATGGGAAAAGGGCGACTGCGGCGAAGATATCATGAGCGATATCTACAACTCTAACCCAACTGCTGTCAAGGCAGTTACTGCTTCCTTTGGCAAGGTCGACGTAGCTGAAGGCGGCCGCCGGATCGCCGTTTTAGCCGACATGCTGGAACTGGGCAGCCGTTCTAGCGAACTCCACCGCGACTTAGCAGATAGCCTGGACCCAGACAAGATCAACGTCTTATACCTCTACGGCCCAGAGATGAAGAATTTATACGAGGCCTTGACTGACAAGTATCCTAGCCAAAGCCTGCACTACTACCCAGAAGACGAGATGGGCCATTTGATTGATGACTTGAGAAGCGACATTCGCAGCAACGACATCGTCTTATTGAAGGGCTCACATGGCATGCACTTGGAAAAAGTGCTCGACAGACTGAAATAGGAGAACAATTTTTGAAATTTACTGAATTAGGATTGAACGACAACTTGTTAAAGGCGATTAAGCGGTCTGGCTTTGAAGAGGCAACGCCGATTCAAGCCCAAACCATTCCCTTGGCCTTAGCCGGCAAGGACGTGATCGGTCAAGCCCAGACGGGGACCGGTAAGACCGCAGCCTTTGGCTTGCCAATCCTGCAGCAGCTGGATAAGAAGAATAAGGCTATCCAAGCAATCGTGATTGAGCCAACTAGAGAATTGGCCATCCAGACCCAAGAAGAGCTCTTCCGCTTGGGCAGAGACGAAAAGGCTAAGGTCCAAGTCGTTTACGGCGGGGCCGACATTGGCCGGCAAATTCGCGCTTTAAAGAGCGTTCCAGAAATCTTGGTCGGGACGCCAGGGAGACTCTTGGACCACTTAAAGCGCAAGACCATCAAGCTCGACCAAGTCCAAACCGTAGTTTTGGACGAAGCTGACGAAATGCTGGACATGGGCTTTATCCAAGACATCGAAAGCATCTTGACTTACGCGGAAAACCGCAGCCAAACCCTGCTCTTCAGCGCTACTATGCCTAAGCCAATCCAAAACCTGGGCGAAAAGTTTATGAAGGACCCAGAAATCGTCAAGATCAAGGCTAAGGAACTGACGGCTGACCTGATCGACCAATACTTTGTCCGCGTCCGGGAAAACGAAAAGTTCGACATTATGTGCCGGCTGATCGACGTGGAAAACCCAGACCTGGCCGTGGTCTTTGGCCGGACCAAGCGGCGGGTTGACGAATTGACAAGAGGGCTGCAAGCGCGCGGCTACAACGCTGCTGGCATCCACGGCGACCTCACCCAAGCCAAGCGGATGCAGGTCCTCAAGCGCTTCAAGGAAGGCAAGCTGGACATCTTAGTAGCAACCGACGTGGCGGCACGTGGCTTGGACATTTCCGGGGTTACCCACGTTTACAACTACGACATTCCGCAAGATCCAGATTCTTACGTTCACCGGATCGGCAGAACCGGCCGGGCTGGCAAGACCGGGATGAGCGTTACTTTTGTGACGCCAAACGAAATTGGCTACATGCGGACCATCGAAGCCTTGACCAAGAAGAAAATGTCACCGCTTCGTCCGCCAACAGACGCCCAAGCCTTCGCTGGCCAAATGAAGCAGGCTGTAGAAAAGGTTGACGACCTGCTCAAGGGCGACCTCAGCAAGTATGACGACGAAGCAGCAAAGCTGCTGGAAAACTACTCAGCTGAAGACCTGGCAGCAGCGCTTTTAAAGGAACTGTCCAACGATTCTGACGTTAAGGTCAAGATCACGCCTGAAAAGCCGCTCCCATACCGGGGCAAGCGCCGGGACGGCCACCGCAGTGGCAAAAACGACCGCGGCCGGAACAAGGGCAAGAACTTCAAGGGCGGCAAGCACTTTGACAAGAAGCGGAATAAGCACGATTTCCGCATCCGGGGCCGGAAGGGCTAGGCTAAATAACAAACTAGTAAAAAATCTTAAAAAGACCGAGTTTTTGACTCGGTCTTTTTTCCTTTGTGCTATCATTTAAAAAGCGTGAGGTGAAAAGATGGTCAAAAATATCGGAATTGATATTATCGAGGTTGAGCGGTTTCGGAAAATTGTGGCAAGAGGCGACAATTTTGCCCAAAAAGTTCTGACTGAAAAAGAATTTGCTCACTACCAAACCCTCACGGAGAAAAGAAAGACTGAATACCTTGGTGGCCGCTTTGCCATCAAAGAGGCTTTTTCCAAAGCTCTCGGCACGGGGATCGGCAAGGCAGTCGCCTTTCAAGATGTTGAAACGTTAAACAATGAATTAGGTGCTCCCATCACCAGCTCCCGGGTCTTTGAGGGGAAGATTTTTTCCACGATTGCCCATGATGACCACGAAATCGTCGCGGTTATCGTCTTAGAAGAAGAGCCAGGTTGGACGCGCCTGATGCGGAAGCTGTTAAAGAAATTGTCTTGGAGGAAAAAGTGATTACAGCAGTTAACCGACCAGCGGCCTTGCACATCAACGTGGCCGCGATTAGAGAAAACACCAAGCAGGCCAAGGCTCACTTAAAGCCTGGCCAAAAGCTCTTTTGCGTGGTTAAGGCCAACGCCTACGGCCACGGGGCAGCCAAGCTGGCCCCGGTCATGGTGGAAGAGGGGGCCGACGGCTTTTGCGTGGCCATGCTGGACGAAGGGCTGGAACTTCGCCGGGCCCAAATCGTCAAGCCAATTATCGTTTTGGGCCTGCAGCCGGCTGAACAGGCTCCTTTAGCGGCCGCTAACGATATTTCCCTGCCAGTGTCCAGCATTGACTGGCTGAAGGCTGCTGAGCCGCTTTTAAGACAAGAAGGCCTGCAGCTGAAGATCCACCTGGCTATCGACTCTGGCATGGGCCGGATCGGCTTTAGCGAAGAAGACGACTTTAAGGCCGTTAACGAGTACTTGAAAGACAATGACGCCTTCTTCGTAGAAGGGATGTTTACCCACTTTGCTTCAGCTGATTCTAGCGACAGTCGCTACTTTGACTACCAGGTTAGCCGCTTCAAGAAGATGGAAAGCCTGCTGACGGTTAAGCCTAAGTGGATCCACGTGGACAATACTGCTGCTAGCCTGTTTGACAAGGACGTAGACAGCGACATCGTCCGCTTTGGGATCGGCCTTTACGGCTTGAACCCATCTTCAGCTCCGGGCGCAGAAGACCTGACGCCGGCCTTTAAATTGACGCCGGCCATGTCCTTTACTAGTGAACTGACCTACGTCAAGCAAATTCACAAGGGCTATGGCGTTGGCTACGGGTCAACCTATGTGGCTGATGCCGATGAATGGATCGGCACCGTGCCAGTTGGCTACGCTGACGGCTGGATCCGCAAGTTCCAGGGCTTTCAGGTCAAGGTTGGGGACGTCTACTGCCCAATCGTGGGCCGGGTCTGCATGGACCAGTTCATGGTTAAATTGCCTAAAGAAATGCCGATCGGCAGTCCGGTTGAGCTGATTTCTGACGATCCTGACGCGCCAAACAGCTTGCGCAAGGCAGCTGACTGGCTGGACACCATCCACTACGAAGTAGCCTGCCAGTTAAACGACCGCTTGAAGCGGGTTTATGACAATGAATAGAAAAAATCCTCTGCATTTGCAGAGGATTTTCTTTTTGTTGTCTTATTATCTTTTTAAGAACTATTCTTCGTTCAAGAAGACGCCAGGCTTGTCTTCGCTCATGATGTTCATGCCGGCAGCCAGGTCTTCAACAGCAACGACTGGGTAGCCCTTGCTCTTCAGCTTCTTGCAGATGGCCTTCATTTCGGTTTCGGTCGTCCCTTGTGGCAGGGTGAAGAGGACGCGGCGGACGTACTTGCCATCAAATTGGCCAGCTGGTGCGTCCAAAGTCATGGCCCCGGCCAGGTTGACGAACTTAGAAATGATCTTGGTCATCTTGGTCAAGTTGCCGGAGTCGTTAGTGGACAAAACCGTCAAAACGTAAGCACCGGTCTTCACGTTCCAAGCAGAGGACAGCATGTCCAAGAGGCGGGCGTGGGTCAAGATGCCGTAGAAGTTGTTGTTGTCATCCAAAACGGCAATGTAAGGCAAGTCCTTGATGGTAAAGAAGACTTGGAAGAATGGAGCGTTGATCTTGATGGTCTTGGTTGCGTTCTTCAAGAGGTAGGTTACTGGCAAGGACATGTCGCCGCCTTGGGACTTGTGGCGGTAAATGTGCATCTTGTAGATGTTGCCGCGGAAAATCTTGCCGCTGTCATCCAGAATTGGCACGCAGCGGTAGCCAGAGTTTTCCAGCACCTTCAGGGCTTCTTCCAAAGTCGCGTGCTCGTTAACAGTTGTCAGGTAGTCTTTCTTGATCACTAATGATTTGATTAGCATTGGAGAACCTCCATGATTGATTTGTAATAGAATGTAAATGTTTTCCTTGATCGTACTTTTTCATTATAGCATGCAAAAAATCAAAATTAAAGATTGCTTAAATGCGCGAAAAGATAAGATTTTTCGCAGATGTGCTAAAATAAATGAGATATTGTAAACGAGGAGATCATTTGATGAAATTAATCGTCGCTTTGGGCAACCCTGGCCTTAAATATGAAAAAACCAAGCACAACACCGGCTTCATGGCCCTGGACCACTACTTAAACAAGCACAACCTGACCTTGAACCGGGACAAGTTTGACGGCCTGTATGCCAAGGAAAAAATTGGCGGGGAAGACGTCATCTTCTTAGAGCCGCAGACCTACATGAACGAATCTGGCAAGTCGGTAGCGCCAATGGCCAACTTTTTCAAGATTGATCCTGCAGACATCCTGGTCATCCATGACGACATGGATATGCCGGTGGCCAAGCTTCGCATCCGGGCAGGCGGCAAGTCCGGCGGCCACAACGGGATCAAGAGCATTATTGCTAGTCTCGGCACGGAAAAGTTCAACCGTTTGAAGATCGGGATCAAGCACCCCGACAAGCAAAGCGTCGTTTCTTGGGTCTTGACGCCTTTTGATGCCGACCAGCAAGCCCTGTTGGACCAAAGCTTTGAGACGGTCGACCAGGTGATTGACGACTTTATCGCCGGCAAGAGCGCACAATATTTGATGAACCGCTACAATTAAGGCAATTGCAGCTATTTTTACTAGTAGAACATAAACATGCAGCTAATTGATTTTGTCAAAAAAGATCAAGCAGTGACGGCATTTATCGCAAAAACGTCCCGGGTGAAGAATTCCCTGATTACAGGAATCGAGCGGGGCGCTTTTGCTGTCTTTTTAGAGGCTCTCTTAGCCATCAGACAGGTGCCCCTGCTCTTGATCGAAGAAAATGAATATAAGGCCCAAGAGCGGTATAACGACTTAAGCCGCCTGTTTGCAGACGCGGACCTGGAAATTTTTAGCCTGGATGGCAACCTGGCTACTCAAACCGCGGTCAGCTCGCCAGAAGAACTGGTCAGCCGGATCCAGGCCTTGAACCTCCTCTTAGAAAAGCGGCCGGGCATCGTGATCGCGACGCCGCAAGGGCTCCAGTATCCCTTGAGCCAGCCAGAAGCTTTTGCCCAAAACCGCCGGCAGCTTCAAATCGGCGATGAAATTCCTTTAGATCAGCTGGCCAAGTGGCTCATGCAGGCTGGCTACCGGCGAGAGAGCCTGGTGGCTAAGCCTGGCGAATTTGCCATGCGGGGGGACATCGTTGACGTTTACCCCCTAGACCAAGATAGCCCAATCCGGATGGAATTTTTCGGCGATGAAGTTGACACCATCAAGACTTTTGACCTATCCAGCCAAAGAAGCACGGATGACCTGGAAAAAATCGACCTGCCGGCTGCGATCGACCACGTTTTTCAAGCTGAAGACTTGGAAAAAGCCGCAGGCGCCATTGCTCAGGAGATGACGGACGATTCGGCTGTTGATCTGGAACTGGCTAAGGAAAGCCTGGAACAGGGGCAGCTGCCGGAAAACTACATCCGCTATATCGACTACCTGCAAGAAGACCACTATACCTTGCTGGACTACCTGGCTGCTTCCGGGCTGGTCATTTTTAACGACTGGCAATTAATTGAAGATAGCCAAAAGAGTTTAGATGCCATCAACCAGGACTATCTGGCCCAAGAAGCTGAGCGGGGAGCACTTTTGCCTAAGCAGACCCTCCGCCTGCCCTTTGATTCAGTTTTAAAAAAGGACCAGCACAAGCGGGTTTATACCAGCCTTTTGGCCCACTCCATGGGGCGCCTGCGCTTTGGCCAGCACCTATCTTGGGACACGCGTGAACCCCAGCAGTTCTTTGGTCAGATGCCGCTGTTAAAAACGGAAGCTGAATCCTACTTAAAGCGGGGCGACACCGTCATCTTGCAGGTGCCCAGCCTCAAGCAGGCCCAGCAGTTCTCCATCAGCTGCCACGACTTTGACCTCCACTTTCCTTTAGTCAAAGGCGACTTTAAAGAAGGACAGGGGCAGATCGTGGTGGGCGGCTATGCCAGCGGCTTTGTCCTGCCGGAAAGTCACCTGGTCTACTTGACAGAGCGGGAGCTTTTTAACCAGGTCAAAAAGCCCAAGAAACGGATCAAGACCCTGGAAAATGCCCAGCGCCTGCGGAGCTATACGGAACTCAAGCCAGGCGACTTCGTCGTTCACGTCAACCACGGGATTGGCCGCTTTGAGGGGATCAAGACCCTGGAAAATGACGGGGTCAAGCGCGACTACATCACCATCACCTACCAAAAGGGCGACCAGCTCTTTGTCCCAGCCGACCAGCTGAGCCTGGTGCAAAAATACGTGGCTTCAGAAGGCAAAACGCCCCACATCAACAAATTAGGCGGCAGCGAATGGGCCAAGACCAAGCGCAAGGTCCAAGCCCGGGTTGAGGACATCGCTGACGATCTGATTGATCTTTATTCAAAAAGAGAGTCAGAAAAGGGCTATGCCTTCTCGCCGGATGGCCCTGACCAAGCAGCCTTTGAAGCTGCCTTTCCTTACGAGCCCACGGCTGACCAGCTTAGGGCCAGTGCCGAAATCAAGGCTGATATGGAAAAGCCCAAGCCCATGGACCGACTCTTGGTCGGCGACGTTGGCTTTGGTAAGACGGAAGTCGCCATGCGGGCGGCTTTTAAGGCCATCTGCGACGGCAAGCAAGTGGCCTTCTTGGTTCCAACCACCATCTTGGCCCAGCAGCACTACCAGACCATTAAGGACCGCTTCCGGGACTTCCCGGTCGAAGTGGCGGTCTTATCCCGGTTCCAAACCAAGAGCGAAAGCAAGGAGATCACGGAAGGGCTCAAGGATGGTTCAATTGATCTCGTTGTCGGCACCCACCGGCTTTTGTCTAAAGACGTAAAGTTTAAGGACTTGGGCCTCTTGATCATCGATGAAGAGCAGCGCTTTGGGGTCAAGCACAAGGAAAAACTTAAGCAGCTGAAGACCAACATTGACGTTTTGACCCTGACGGCCACGCCAATTCCGCGGACTTTGCACATGTCCATGATCGGGATTAGGGACTTGTCAGTCATGGAGACGCCGCCTAAGAACCGTTATCCAATCCAGACCTATGTCTTAGAGCAGCTCCCAGCCACGGTCAAAGAGGCCTGCCAAAGAGAAATGCAAAGAGGCGGGCAAGTCTTTTACCTCCACAACCGGGTTGGCGACATCGAGGAAACGGTGGGGCGTCTTGAGCAGCTGCTGCCAAATGCCCGGATTGCTTTTGCTCACGGGCAGATGGGGGAAGGACAGCTGGAAGACATCTTGGCCAGATTTTTAGCCGGGGACTACGACATCTTGGTTACGACCACCATCATTGAAACCGGGATTGACATGCCTAACGTCAACACCCTGATCGTGGAAGATGCCGACCACTACGGCTTAAGCCAGCTATACCAGTTAAGAGGGCGGATCGGGCGGAGCGCCCGTTTGGCCTATGCCTACTTCCTCTACCAGCCAAACAAGGTCTTAACTGAAGTTGGGGAAAAACGGCTTGACGCTATCCGGGACTTTACGGAATTGGGGGCTGGCTTCAAGATTGCCATGCGGGACTTGTCTATCCGCGGGGCCGGCAACATGCTAGGCGCCCAGCAGCACGGCTTCATCGACAGCGTCGGCTACGACCTCTACTCCCAGATGCTGGCGGATGCCATTAAAAAGCGGCAGGGCAAGAAGACGGTCGTTAAGTCCAATGCCGAAGTCGACCTGGGTCTTGAGGCTTACATTCCAGACAGCTACATTGCTGACCAGGAACAAAAGATTGAGTTCTACAAGAAGATCAAGGCCATTAATAGCGAGCAAGATCTAGAAGACGTGGAAGATGAGCTTTTGGACCGCTTTGGCGACTACCCAGAGGCGGTGGAAAATCTCTTGAATATCGCGGGCCTCAAGGCGGGATGCGACTATGCCCAGATCTTGACCATGCAGAAGGTCAAAGACCAGGTCAAGGTGGTCTTTAACGACCACGCTAGCCGCGAACTGGAAGGGCCGAATATCTTTAAGGCCTTAGAACATGTCAGCTTCCGGGCCCGGATCAGCCTGAATCCGCAAAAGCGGCTGGTGACGGTCCTGCAGCTGCCAGACAAGCTCAATTACCGCCGCCTTTTTGACGAACTGACGACTTTTGTCAAGAGTGCCGGTGAGATCATTCAAAGATAGCAGACGAAGTCAATGGTAACCCCTTACTGAAGTAAGGGGCTTGAAACGCAAGTTTCAGGTCTCTTATCTTTAGCAGGGAGGCTGGAGAAATCCAGCTTTCATTGTCTA
>NZ_JBJFHB010000012.1:0-3610 GCF_051893255.1 Lactobacillus sp.
TTTTTCTGAATATTATCACCGGTTCAATTTTTATAATACGAGTTGAGTAAACTTTTTTCTAATTATTAAAAAAGGCGATCTAGATGAGTCAAAATTGCACCTTATCACCATCTTGCTTTGGTAACTAAAAAAGATTGACCACAAGGTCAATCTTTTTTCTCTTTGTACATATGGTTGGCGACCAGCGACAAGACCAGTACTACCAGCGACACCAGGTAGATCCCCCGCATGGCTGAGTGCAAGATCGTCCGAAGCGGCGCCAGCACCTCATGAGGCAAGCTCTTGGCCTTCAGCGGCGAAACGATCTTGTTCATCATCGCGTTCGTCAAGTTCGGGTGCTTGGCTAGGCCCGCAGCCACCACCTGGTTAAAGGTCAGCCCGTAGACCACCATCAGCATGGTCTGGCCCAGGTACTTCATCAAGGTGTTAAAAGACGTTGCCATCCCCACTTGGCTGTCGTCGACCACCATTTGGGCGCGAACCTGGCTGGCCGTTGCCACGCTCCCAAAGCCGATCCCGTTGAAAAAGGCGATCAGGCAAAAGACCCAAAATGGCGAGTAGGCCGGCATTAAAACAAAGGCCAGGTCGGCGACGATCAAAACGATGATGGAGGCGTCAAAGAACTTCTGCGTCCCCCACCGGCCCATTAGGTCCCCGGCTAAAAAGGAGCCCGCGGTCCACATGATCGAGCTTGGCGTAATCGCGAAGCCGGCTAGCGAAGCGCTAACCCCATCGATCCCTTGCAGCCAGGTCGGGATGTAGAATTCAAAGCCGATCACGACGCCGGACACCAAGAGTTGCAAGAGGTTCACTGCCAAAAATTCCCGATTTTTCAAAACGGAAAAAGGAATAATTGGGTCTTCAGCCGTTTTTTCCGTCTTGATAAAGACCAAGAGGCTGACAGCGGCGACTGCCAAAAAGACCAGTAAGGTCCAGTTCAAACCTTTTTCCGCCTCTTGCAAGAGCAGCATAAGTGCTAGCAAGAAAACGACCAAGCTAATGCTGCCTTTTAAGTCCATGGCCAGATTATTTTTAGCAAAATCTTCATGCAGGTAAGCAGCGACCAAGAAGAAGGCGATTAAGCCAATTGGCACATTGATCATGAAGACCCAGTGCCAAGACAATTGCTGCACGATAAAACCGCCAAGAAGGGGCGCAATGACCGAGGCCATGCCCCAAAAAGCCGAGGTCAGCCCCAGCATCTTGGCCCGCTTGTCGATGGGGTACATGTCGGCTAAAACCGTGACGCCTGCCGTCTGAATCGCCCCAGAACCCAGGCCTTGCAGCATTCTAAAGATGATCAATTGCACCATCGACTGCGACAGGCCGCACAGAGCCGAGCCCACGACAAAGAGTCCAATGCCAAATAAAAAAACTGGCCTTCGTCCAATACTATCAGCCAGTTTCCCATAAATTGGCGTTGAGACTGCTGTCATCAGCAAGAAGATTGATACGACCCAGCTCATGATGGCTAAGCCATCCAGATCCGCAATGATGGTCGGCATCGCAGTCGATACGATGGTCCCTTCAATGGCGGACATAAAGGTCGTAATAAAAACGGCAAGCGTGACCATTTTCACGTTTGTTTTCTTCATTTTTATCTCCAACTAATTTATGTTACGTTATGTCTATTTATTCAATTGTAAAAATTATTTGTGCTTTGCCACAAAATCCTGCAGCTGCTCAACCCGGTCGGTCTTTTCCCAAGGCAAGTCCACGTCGGTTCTGCCAAAGTGGCCGTAAGCAGCGGTTTGCCGGTAGATTGGCCGGCGCAAGTCCAGCATCTTGATGATGCCGGCTGGCCGCAGGTCAAAGGTGGCCCGAACGGCTTCAGTTAACAGTTGGTCGCTGACCTTGCCGGTCCCAGCCGTATCAATCATGACGGAGACTGGGTGAGCCACGCCGATGGCGTAAGCCAGCTGAACTTCACACCGGCTTGCCAGGCCAGAAGCGACGATATTTTTAGCCACATAGCGGGCAGCATAAGAAGCACTGCGGTCAACCTTGGTGGCATCCTTGCCACTAAAGGCCCCGCCGCCGTGACGGGCATAACCACCGTAGGTATCAACGATAATCTTGCGACCAGTTAAACCAGCATCGCCCTTAGGACCCCCAATGACAAAGCGGCCAGATGGGTTGATCAGGTATTTGGTATCATCGTCCAAGTACTTAGCTGGAATCACTTCTTTAATTACATCGTGAACCATCGCTACGCGGATTTCTTCGTTGGTCACCTCTTCGCTGGTTTGGGTGGAGATAACCACCGTGTCGACCCGCTTAGGCTTGCCATCGTCGCCGTATTCAACGGTAACTTGGGCTTTAGCGTCTGGCCGCAGCCACGGGAAGGTGCCGTCCTTACGCAGGCTGGCTACCTTGTGCATCAGCTTGTGTGCCAAAGAAATTGGCAAAGGCATCAGTTCTGGCGTTTCGTCAATGGCGAAGCCAAACATCAGCCCCTGGTCGCCGGCCCCGATTTGGTCCAACTCATCGCTGTCATCTTGGTTGCGGACTTCCAAGGCTTCGTTAACCCCGCCGGCGATGTCTGGCGACTGCTTGTCAAGTGCGACCAAGACAGCGCAGTTGTCGGCGTCAAAGCCTAAGGCTGGATCGTCATAGCCGATCTCGCGAATGGTTTGCCGGACGACCTTTTGATAGTCGACTTGGGCCGTGGTTGAGATTTCGCCAAAAAGCAAAACCAAACCCGTCGTAACTGAAGTTTCACAGGCCACGTGGGCGTGCGGATCTTGAGCTAAAACGGCGTCTAAGATGGCATCTGAGATTTGGTCAGCGACCTTGTCTGGGTGGCCTTCTGAAACTGATTCTGACGTAAATAAATGTTTTTCCATGTGTGTCCCCCTATAGACTAGCTACACGGTTACAAGGCATCTTCACTTGGTAGTGAATCCTATCAGGACAAGACTTGTAACAATAAAATTAAAATAATAAAAATAATTCTTCCATGTTCAGACTTATAAAAAAAGGATTACCCTACGGGCAATCCTCTCTGAACAATGGAGGATATAGGGCTCGAACCTATGACCTCCTGCTTGTAAGGCAGATGCTCTCCCAGCTGAGCTAATCCTCCAATGACCCGTACGAGATTTGAACTCATGTTACCGCCGTGAAAGGGCGGTGTCTTAACCACTTGACCAACGGGCCATTCGTCAACTCTTTCTAGTATACAGACTTTTTCACGCTTTGCAAGGGCAAATCAAATAAAAGCCTTTTCACTAACAGAGACGAGAGAAAATGGACAAAAGAAAAACCACGACCGAAGTCGTGGTTAGTATAGCGGCGGGGGGGATCGAACCCTCGACCTCCCGGGTATGAACCGGACGCTCTAGCCAGCTGAGCTACACCGCCATGTTGCATTAACATGGATATATTAACATGCAAATCGGGAAGACAGGATTTGAACCTGCGACCCCCTGGTCCCAAACCAGGTGCTCTACCAAACTGAGCCACTTCCCGGATACTCCGCCTGTCAGACTCGAACTGACGACATCCTGATTAACAGTCAAGCGCTCTACCAACTGAGCTAAGGCGGAATGTTAAGCGCGGCAGCTTCCTATCCTCGCAGGCAGTTTCCCACCAACTACTTTCGGCGTGA
>NZ_JBJFHB010000013.1:0-10710 GCF_051893255.1 Lactobacillus sp.
TTTAAAAAAGCTTCCAGACTACTAGATGATATACTGGGGAGACCTCATGTCCGGCAGTTGATAGACAAAGGAGACCTCACACCAATCAGTTGATAGACAAAGGAGACTTCACACCTCCACTACCACGCCACAGCCCAAACAAAATAGGCCAAGATCTTTCGATCTTGGCCTATTACCTAACCCCAAACTTCTTTTGCTACGTCTTCTACCAACTTGATTTTGGCCCATTGCTGGTCTTCGGTCAAGTGGTTGCCTTCTTCCGTTGACGCAAAGCCGCATTGAGTGCTCAAGGCTGACGTTTCCAGTGGGTGGAACTTGCTTGCTTCCTTGATTCTCGCCTTCACGTCTTCTGGATCTTCCAGTTCCGCCTTCTTGGACGTTACCAGACCCAGCACGACTTCCTTGTCAGCTGGCACTTCCTTCAGCGGTTCAAAGCCGCCAGAGCGTTCATCGTCAAATTCCAGGTAAAAAGCATCCACGCCCTTTTCCTTGAAAACGTATGGCGCAGCTGGGCCGTAGCCACCTTCTGAAGCCCAAGTTGAATCGTAGTTGCCCCGGCAGATGTGGGTGGAAATCCGCAAGTCGCTTGGCAAGTCAACCAAAGCATTTTCGTTTATTTCCTTATATAATTGCAAAATTTCTTCTCGGCTCAAGCGACCGCCTTCGTCAAAGGCATGCCAGAAGTTGTCGTTAACCAAAACGCCCCAAGTACAGTCGTCCAGCTTCACGTCGCGGGCACCGTGCTTGTAGAGATCCAGGATCAATTCCCGGTAAACCTTGGACACGTCCTTGGCCAGCTCGCTCCGGTCTGGGTAAACCGCGTCAGTAGCCGAGATCAGCTCATCGTTCCGGCAGATCAATTCACAGTAAAGCTGGGCCGGTGCTGGAATGCTTTGCCGCGGAGTCACGCCGTACTTTTCAGCTAACGGCTTCAAGTAGTCAAAGGCTTCAACGTCTGGGTGGCCTGGTTCATAAGTCAACTTACCCACCACCTTGGCTGCGTCAGGTCTGGTTTCTTCGTCATGGAAAAAGTAGCCGTGTTCTGCCTTGACGTGTTCTACGCCGCCAAAGCCCCAGAAGGTGTCCAGGTGCCAATAGGACCGGCGAAATTCGCCATCGGATACAACTTTCAAACCAACCTTGGCTTCCTTTTCTACCAAGTTGGCGATTTCCTTGTCTTCAACCTGCTTCAAGTCTTCGTGGCTGATTTCGCCCTTTTCAAACTTCTCTCTAGCTTCCTTCAAGCTGGCTGGACGCAAGAAACTGCCGACAATATCGTAACGTGGGTATGACATAATGATTACCTCCAAGTGTTAAAAAATAAGCTGCGCTTTAATTCGTTCTTAATGCTTGTTATTATAGGGGATTTTTTCTACAATTAAAAATAGCTATTTAAAGCACTCAACGATAGTTTTAGACTATAGATAGCCAAGAAAAGAGGTCCTACCATGAAGCTGCAGCAACTGCGCTATTTACAAAAAGTCGTCTCCCTCGGCAACATGACCGAGGCCGCTAAAGAGCTCTTCATCGCCCAGCCCACCCTGTCGGCCGCGATCAAGCAACTGGAAGAAGAGATGGGCATTACCATCTTGGTCCGGGGCAAAAAGGGCGTCAGCCTGACCGAAGACGGGCAAGAATTCATGCAGTACGCCCAGCAGGTCTTAGACCAAGTCGACCTGCTAGACCGCCGCTACCACGGGGAAAGCACGGCGCCCAAAATTTTCTCCGTAGCTGCCCAGCACTACGCCTTCGCCGTCGACGCTTTCGTTCATCTGTTAAAGGAGATCGGCCCCAGTGACTACCAGGCCAGCTTGAAGGAAATGCGAACCTACGAAGTAATCGAGGACGTGGCCCAGCTCAAAAGTGAGGTTGGCGTCATCTACCTCAGCCGTTACAACCGTCAGGTCTTGACCAGCAACTTTAAGGAGAAAAAGCTCCTCTTTACGCCCCTCTTTAAGGCCAAACCCCACGTCTTTTTGTATCAAAAGCATCCCCTAGCCAATAAAAAGCAGCTGACGCTCAAGGATCTCCTCCCCTACCCCAAGCTCAGCTACGACCAGGGCCGGCACAATTCCTTCTACTACTGGGAAGAGACCCTGGCCGACCAGCCCAGCCCCCGCTCCATCATCGTCAGCGACCGGGCCACCCTCTTCAACCTGGCCATTGGTCTCAATGGCTACACCATTTCCTCCGGGATCATCAACGCCGACTTAAACGGGGACGACATCATCGCCCGGCCCCTGGTCAGCGACGAATATATTGAGCTGGGCTACCTGGTCAACCAGCTCCACCACCTGTCGCCGATTGCCAACCAGTACATCGAGCTTTTAAAGACCAGCATTCAAAAGAATGCCAAATAGAGAAAAAAGTTAATCTAATTTGCCTTTAAGGATCATAAGCTAATAGTTTTAGTTTTTGGTCCTGGCTAAGTTAAAATTATTAACTTTCTCACTTTTACTTGGGGGCTAACCTTTGCTAACTCGGCTTTTTGTAGTAGAATAAAAAGATATAAGGACTTTGCTAAGCAAAAGCAAATCTAGCATTTTTTAACTTAGAATTAATCAGGCATCTTTTTTCAGCTAAAAGGTGACAACACTGGAGGTTTAATATGGGCTGGATACTTTTATTACTTATCATCATCATTGGCGTAATCGTGTTTGTTAGCTCACGCAAAGAAAAGAAGAAGCAACAAGCACTTTGGGCTTCACGGCAAAAGGACAGTTACGTTCCCCCAATGCCAGTCACTAGTCTGGAAACTGTAGATGGCGCAAGCAAGCTGGTTGTCAACAACGACAGCAACGTTTACTTCACCCAATACGAAAAGGGCAAGGCTGCTTGGCCAGGTGGCGTAGCTAACTTGAGCGTTTACTATGACAAGGACACCAAGCACTTGTTGATCTTGTCCTTGGTTCAAGAAAGCGACCAAATCGACTTTGGTGAAGTTGATCCAGAAGCCACTGAAAAGTTCTTGGCTGTCTTCCAAAGCATGGGCGGCCACTTGGCACAACACTACGAATTGCTGACTTTGAACAAGGTTGACTCAAGCGACTTGAACTTGGCAGTTAAGTCAAGCCCGGCTAAGGTTTACCTGTACACGGAAAACTCATCATACGATGGCAAGAAGCGCTTGTTCTTCTCACCAGACCCAACTTCAACGGCCTACAAGCTGCTCGGCGTTGCTGTAAGCAATGACCCAAGCGGCGACAAGGGCGTTGACCTGAGTTTGGAAGACTCCAAGGGCGTTAAGGGTTCTGTTTACACGACCTTGACTCCAGACGCCTTGGCTGACTTGCAAGCCAACTTTGTGCAAGCTTAATTGTTGAATAGTAAAAATAGTCTCCGACGTGGAGGCTATTTTTTTACCTTGACAAGGCTGGCCATTTATTATACTATGATTAAAAAGTGAAGAACACGTAGACGAAGAAAAGATAAGTAACTGGTAGACACTTCTACAGAGAGGCGCGGTTGGTGCAAGGCGCTGAAGCTAAGCCAGTGAACATGGTCTTTGAGTCAGCTAAGCGGTGAACAATGAGCTGCTTACGCCCGATGCCCGATACCGCATCCGAGTATGAAAACGTACTTAGTAAGGCAGCTTGCGCGAGCAAGTTGTGAAGATGGGTGGTAACACGCTGACGCGTCCCTAAGCGAGAGCAATCTTGCTTAGGGATTTTTTTGTCCCGTTTTTTCCAAAAGTAAAAAGTCATCCAAATGTTATATAGTTTCAAAGGAGTTTTATCATGGCAAAAGTAGAAAGTTTTGAATTAGACCACACTAAAGTTAAAGCACCTTACGTCCGTTTAATCACGGTCGAAGAAGGCCCGAAGGGCGACAAGATCTCCAACTTTGACCTCCGCCTGGTGCAGCCAAACAAGAACGCCATCCCAACTGGCGGCTTGCACACGATTGAACACCTCCTGGCCAGCCTTTTGCGGGATCGCTTGGACGGCGTGATTGACTGCTCCCCATTCGGTTGCCGAACGGGCTTCCACTTGATTACTTGGGGTGAACACTCAACGACCGAAGTTGCCCGGGCCTTGCGCGACTCCCTCAAGGCCATCAGAGACGACATCACCTGGGAAGATGTGCCCGGCACTACCATCGAAAGCTGCGGCAACTACCGTGACCACTCCCTCTTCAGTGCCAAAGAATGGTGCAACGACATCTTAAAAGAAGGGATCAGCGATGATCCTTTCAACCGCCACGTTGTAGAAGACTAGTTAACTAAGCGAGGACCAAAACATGAGGAAGAAGAAAAGAAACCGCATCATCATTATTGTTTCTGCTGTAATTATCGTCCTGCTTGCTTTTTTCGCCTTTAGATTCTCTTCTTCCAAGCAGACGAGTACCAAGCAAACCACCATCACCATTGGCTCCATCGGCCCTGACGTTCAGGTTTGGCAGCACATCGCCAAGACCAGCCAGGCCAAAAAGCTGGGCCTGAAGATCAAGGTGAAGGCCTTTACCGACGGGCCAAGCCTCTTGCGGGCTACCTCAGATGGCAGCATCAACGTTAGTGCCTTTGCCTCTTGGGCTTACTTGCAGGCTTACAACCAGTCTAAAAATAACGCCGGCACCCAAGTAGCGCTAGGTACGACCTACCTGGAGCCAATGGGCATCTACTCGGCTAAGTACAAGAAGCTGAGCCAGTTGCCAAAGGGCGCCACCATTGCCCTAGCCAACAACGCCGCTAACGAAGCACGGGGCCTGCTTTTACTAGCCGATGCCGGCCTGATCAAGCTGAAGAAGAACTTCAACGTGGCAAGCGGCAGCGTGAACGACGTGGCTGCTAACCCTAAGCAGTTCAAGTTTAAGCTGATCGATGACACCACTGGCCCCAGAGTGATCAAGTCAGTTGACGCGGTTTTGATTGGGAACACGATCGCCCTTTCCGGCGGCTTGAACGTTTTGAAAGACTCGCTTTATCATGAAAAAATCAACCAGAGCACGAAGAACAATATCAACGTGCTAGCTACGGCCAAGAAGAACAAGAACAATGCCGCTTACAAGAAGCTTGTAGGTCTGTACCACAACAAGCAGATTCAAAAGTGGATTGCTAAGAAGTATTCTGGCACCAAGGTTGAAGTTAATAAGCCAATTTCCTACTTGACCGATTAAAAAAGCCGCGCCATTTGGCGCGACTTTTTTGCTTCTTTTAGATCAGCTTCCCCAAGCAGTGGTCGACCTCGTGCTGGATAATTTCCGCCGTGAAGTCCGTAAAGGTCTGCTGGTGGGCCTGCATCCCCAGATCCTGATAGCTGACCTCAATCTCCTTATATCGCTGAACCGGTCGCTCACCCTCTAAAGACAAGCATCCCTCCTGCGTCAAGTATGCTCCACTCTTTTGGACAATCCGCGGGTTCAGCATCACCATTGGCAAAAAGCCCGCAAAGAGCGCAATGATCGCCTTCTTCTCCCCGATCATGTTGGCCGCTAAGCCCGCCGCTGCTGGCAAGCCATCCTTGCTTTCCCGGTGTACCATCAATGTATCCAGCAAGTCTTGGGCAACTTGCAGGTCATTTTTCGTTGCTTTTGCTGCCGGTTGACTCAAAAACAGGGGGTCATGGATAATTTTTTTCGCTGTCATTTTTCCACCTCAAAATCCTTTAGCTTCGCCTATTGTAACAGATTTTCTCTCCCACTTTTCCTGTAAGCGGTTAAAAATTCCCTTGACAGACCTTTAAAAGTTTTCTATAGTTACTAGTGAATTGAATAAATGTTCTTCGGGGCAGGGTGAAATTCCCGACCGGCGGTAAAGTCCGCGACCCACATTTGTGGTGGAATCCTCTTGGAGGTACCGATAGTTACAGTCTAGATGGGAGAAGTCAACAATAGCGATATTGTTTTATTTGGCATGGCCAAATTATGCAAATTAACGCTATTCTAACTTTGAATGTTACTCAGAGCCTCGAAATCTCGAGGCTCTTTTTATTTTCTCTTTTATCATTTTTCGATTTTTATTTTTGCAAAGGAAGTGATCTTAATGGCAGATGAAGACTACATGCGCCTGGCCATCCAGGCCGCTCAAGAAGGTCATGATACCTGGACCAACCCCCACGTTGGCGCCTGCATCGTCAAAGATGGGCAGGTCCTGGCCACTGGCTGCCACTACCACTACGGCCGTGAACATGCCGAACGGAACGCCATTAATAAATTAACTCCAGAGCAATTATTCGGTTCAACCATTTACGTTACCTTGGAGCCTTGCAGCCACTACGGCAAGCAGCCTCCATGTGCTGAACTCCTGGTTCAGTCCGGCTTTAAAAGAGTCGTCGTCGCTACCCTGGATCCCCACCCCCTGGTTACCGGCAAGGGGATCAAGATCTTAAAAGACGCCGGAATTGAGGTGGAAGTTGGCCTTTTAGCCAAAGAAGCCCGTGCCTTAAACCCCTTCTACAATTTCTACTATGAGCACGGCCGCCCTTACATCTCCTTAAAACAGGCCATCAGCTTAGACGGGAAGGTCGCCATTAAGGGCAAGCGCACCCCCATTACCAATGCGGCTGTTAGAAAGCAGGTCTTAAAAGAGCGGGGCGACTACCAAGCGATTATTGTTGGGGCCAAAACCGCCATTATCGACAACCCCACCCTGCTGTCTTCAAAAATCAGCGACTTCCAGCCCATCCGGGTGGTGGTTGACCGGCGGGGACGGCTCCTTGACCACTTAGACCTCAAGCTCCTCCAGGCCGGACCAGAAACCTGGGTCTTGACCTTGAACGAGGACTTAGCCAACACGGCTTTTCCAGACAATGTCCATGTGTTCTTGCTGCCTGGCAGAAAGGCCCGGGACATCGCCCAGCTCTTAGGGGAAAAAGGCATCCAGTCCGTCTACTTAGAAGGTGGTCCAACCCTGGCCAAGGCCTTCCTTGACGCCGACTTAGCCGATGACCTGATTACCTACCTGGCTCCTTTTTACCTGGGCAAGCAAACAACCAACGGCGTTGCCAGTCAAGAGCAATTACAATTAACCGACACCAAGATTCAAACCTTTAACGACAACATCCGCATTTACGGGAGGATTCAGCATGTTTAGTGGATTAGTAACCGGCAAGGCCGAATTGGCCGAAATTAAAAAGCAGGGCCACACCATGGCCTTGACCATCAAGACGACGCCTGACTTTTTAACCGGGGCCAAGATTGGCGACTCCATCGCCGTCAATGGCTGCTGCTTAACGGCGGAAGAACTGACGCCTAACATCTTCACCGTTACCATGATGCCGCAGAGCTTTAACAAGACCATTTTTAAAGACTCCCAAGTTGGCGACCAGGTCAACGTGGAACGGGCCCTGGCTGCCGGTGGCCGCTTTGAAGGCCACATCGTAACCGGCCACATCGACGACACCATCCAGCTTTTAAAGAAAAAGGTTAACGAAAATGCCTTAGAACTGACTTTTGACAGACCCAAGAGACTAAAAAAGCAGCTAATCTCCCAGGGTTCCGTTGCCTTAAACGGGGTCAGCCTGACCATCATGCAGGCCAAGAAAGGCAAGTTCTCAGTTGGCCTCATCCCCCACACCCAGGACGAAACCAACCTGTCCAAACTGGAAACTGGCGACTATGTCAATCTGGAAACGGACGTAATTGGCAAGTACGTTGAAGCTAATTTGAAGTAAAAAATAAAAATAGACAAAAGCAATAACGAGGAAATCACCATGGATGTAAAGAAAATTCAAGACGCAATCGAATGGATGAAGCAAGGCGGCTTAGTTATCGTCGCTGACGACGAAGACAGAGAAGCTGAAGGCGACATGATTGGCCTGGGCTCAAAGGTAACTCCAGAAAAGATCAACTTCATGACCAAGCACGCTAGAGGCCTGCTCTGCACCAGCATCGGCAGAAAGATCGCCGAAAGACTGGAACTGCCACAAATGTGGGTTGACAACACTGATCCTTTTAAGACGGCCTTCACGGTCAGCGTGGACTACAAGACGACCACCACTGGCATCTCTGCCTTTGACCGGGCTACAACCATCAAGGCCTTGGCTGATGACTCAACCAAGCCGGAAGACTTTTTCAAGCCTGGCCACTGCTTCCCATTAGTTGCTAAAGACGGCGGGGTCTTGGAAAGAAACGGTCACACCGAAGCTTCTGTAACTTTAGCCCGGCTTGCTGGAGAAAGCGAAGTTGCCTACATCTGCGAAATCTTGAAAGAAGATGGCCACATGGCACGCCGGCCTGAACTCAAGCAGATCGCTGCAGAATACAACCTGCCTTACTTCACCATCGCTGACCTGCAAGAATACTGCCGCAGTCTGGCGAGTAAGCGCCCAGAGTTTGTAAAGCTGCCAACTGAATACGGTGACTTCCAGATCAAGAGCTACGGCCATGGCAACGTCGTGTTGCAAAAAGGTGAGCTTGACACCAATAAGCCGGTCTTGCTCAGAGTCCACTCCAAGTGCATGACTGGGGACGTCTTCGGCTCCAAGCGCTGCGACTGCGGACCACAGCTGCACCAAGCCATGAAGAAGATCTCTGAAAATGGCTCTGGCATCATCCTCTACTTAAACCAAGAAGGCCGCGGGATTGGCTTAACCAACAAGCTCCGTGCCTACGCCTTGCAAGATCAAGGCCACGACACTTACGATGCCAACCTTCTCTTAGGCTTCCAGGCTGACGAGCGGGACTACGACGTAGCTGCTGAAATTCTGAAGGATTTGGGCATTAAGGAAGTTGACCTGTTAACCAACAACCCTGACAAGATCGGCCAGCTAGAAGATTACGGCATCACGATCCACAAGCGGGTACCCCTGGAAATCCCAGCTAATCCGGTCAACCTCAAATATCTAGCCACTAAGAAGGAACGCTTTAGCCACATGCTGAAACTAGACCAAGAAGCTTTATAAGCTAAAAAAGAAGAACTAGAAAAAGATACACAATAAGGAAGGAATTTTTCTCATGACCACCATTCAAGGCCAATTCAAGAAGACAGACTTTAAGGTAGCAATCGTTGTTTCTCGCTTTAACGAGCTGGTAACCAAGGCGCTAGTTGACGGGGCAGTCGCTACTTTAACCCAGTTCGGCTTAAATGCTGACAATATTGACGTTTACTGGGTGCCAGGCGCCTTTGAAATTGGCTACCTAAGCAAGAAGCTGGTTGACAGCGGCAAGTACGACGGCTTGATGACCCTGGGGGCCGTTATTCGGGGCGAAACCGACCACTACCAGATGATCATTAACGCCGTAACTAATGCGGCCATGACCTTGAACCTGGAAGGCAAGATTCCGGTAACCTTCGGCATCCTGACCACCGACAATATCGACCAGGCCTTGCAAAGATCAGGCTTGAAAGTGGGCAATGAAGGCTCAGCAACCGCCCAAAGTCTGCTGGAAATGATGAACTTGACTAGCGAAATCTAGCATCTCATTCCTGACTTTGTGAAAATTAAGCATTACACAAAGTCTCGGGTAAAGCCCTTTCTCACAGTTAGCGCTTACACCGAAAATAACTTGTTCATCGCCTCACATTCTTCTTTTTTCCTAGCCGAATTTGTGCTAAAATTATCAATGTAAAAGCAAGAATAACGGAGGGACAATAATGACTAAAATTTTTGCTTACGCAATTCGTGAAGATGAAAAGCCATTCTTGAAGGAATGGGAAGACGCTCACAAGGACGTTGAAGTTGAATACACTGACAAGCTTTTGACTCCTGAAACTGCCGCTTTGGCTAAGGGTGCTGACGGTGTTGTTGTTTACCAACAACTCGACTACACTGCTGAAACTTTGCAAGCTTTGGCAGACAACGGCATCACTAAGATGAGCCTTCGTAACGTTGGTGTTGACAACATTGACATGGCTAAGGCTAAGGAACTTGGCTTCCAAATCACTAACGTTCCTGTATACTCACCAGACGCTATCGCAGAACACGCTGCTATCCAAGCTGCTCGTATCTTGCGCCAAGACAAGCGGATGGACGAAAAGGTTGCTCGTCACGACTTGCGTTGGGCACCAACTATCGGCCGCGAAGTTCGTGACCAAGTTGTTGGTGTTGTAGGTACTGGCCACATCGGTCAAGTATTTATGCAAATCATGGAAGGCTTTGGCGCTAAGGTTATCGCTTACGACATCTTCCGCAACCCAGAACTTGAAAAGAAGGGCTACTACGTAGACTCACTTGACGACTTGTACAAGCAAGCAGACGTTATCTCATTGCACGTACCAGACGTTCCAGCTAACGTTCACATGATCAACGACAAGTCAATCGCTGAAATGAAGGATGGCGCTGTTGTTGTTAACGTATCACGTGGTCCACTTGTAGACACTGACGCTGTTATCCGTGGTTTGGACTCAGGCAAGCTCTTCGGTTACGTAATGGACGTTTACGAAGGTGAAGTTGGCGTCTTCAACGAAGACTGGGAAGGCAAGGAATTCCCAGACGCACGTTTGGCTGACTTGATCGCTCGTCCAAACGTTTTGGTAACTCCACACACTGCTTTCTACACTACTCACGCAGTTCGCAACATGGTTGTTAAGGCATTTGACAACAACTTGGAACTTGTTAAGGGTGAAGAAGCTGAAACTCCAGTTAAGGTTGGCTAATCTTAACTAGATAATAATCCCTTTTAAACTTACAGATTTTCTTACAATAATCTACTTAAAAATTACTTACATTACTTTACAAACAAATACTTTTAACTTATCCATTAAAAGCTAAAACTTAGGCAAAAGCCCGCGGATCCTTCTCACCCGCGGGCTTTTGTTATACCCTTTTTTCT
>NZ_JBJFHB010000013.1:10810-15308 GCF_051893255.1 Lactobacillus sp.
ATCGTCTCCATCGAATTCCTGGTCTCCATCGCCGTGATCAGTGCCCTCTTCATCGGTGAATACAGCGAAGCCGGCATCGTAATCTGGCTCTTCTCCTTGGGCGACCTGCTGGAAGAAGCCACCCTGGCCAAGAGTCGCCAGTCCATCAAGGACCTGGTTAACCTAGCTCCAAAGACAGCCTTGAAGATCACTGACCTTGATCGCAAGACTAGCGAAGAAGTCGACGTCGATGAAGTTGAAGTTGGCGACCTGCTCTTGGTCAAGACCGGTTCCCAAGTTCCAGTTGACGGCAGCGTCTATCAAGGCGACGGTCACGTCAATGAAGCCAGCATCACCGGTGAAAGTAAGCCCAGCCACAAGGAAGTTGGCACGCCGGTTTACGCCGGCACCAGCCTGGAAAGCGGCACCTTGATCGTCCAAGCCGAAAAAGTTGGTGAAGACACTACTTTTGGCCGCCTGATCGAACTGGTCGAAGAAGCCCAAGACAGCAAGACCAAGGTTCAAAAGCTGATCGACCGCTTCTCCCAATACTACACCCCATTTGTGCTGCTCCTCGCCTTAGTTGTCGGCTTTTTTACTAAGGACGTCCGGCTAGCTACCACCATCTTAGTCCTTGGCTGCCCTGGCGCTTTGGTCATCGGGGTTCCAATCTCCACGGTGACTGGCATCGGGTCTAGCGCCAAGAGCGGCATCATTGCCAAGGGCAGCGCGGCTTTAGACCAGTTGACCAAGATCGATACCTTTGTTTTTGACAAGACTGGCACCCTGACCACGGGTAAGCCAAGCGTTTCCCAAGTAGTTAACCTGACTGGTAATGAGCGTGACAACCTGCAGCTGCTCGCCAGCCTAGAAGCCGAATCTGACCACCCCTTGGCCAAGGCCATTAATGCCTACTATGGCGGCGACCTTTTCCCAGTAGCAAAAAGTGAAGTCGTAGCTGGCTGGGGCCTGGCTGCCCAAGTTAATGGTGCCAACCTCCTGGTCGGCAATGAACGGCTGATGAGTGAAAATGGAATTGACACGGCTGGAATCGACCTAGATCCTACGGGCTCCCACGTCTACTTAGCCGTAAACGGCAAGCTGGCTTTGGCCCTGGCCATCGCCGATACCCTGAGAAGCGACGCTTTAGAGCAATTAGCAGCTCTGCGCAAAATCAAGCCTTACAAATTTGTCCTTTTGTCCGGCGACCAGCAGACGGTGGTTGACGCGGTAGCAAGAGAACTGAACTTTGACGAAGCTCACGGCAGCCTCCTGCCAGCTGACAAGGCGGCCTACATCAAGAGCCTGCAAGCAGGAGGCCACCAAGTTGCCTTTATCGGTGACGGGATCAACGACAGCCCGGCACTGGCTACGGCTGACCTGGCCATCGCCATGGGCAGCGGGACCGATGTGGCCATCGACGTCTCTGACCTGGTTTTGGTCAAGGACCAATTCTCGCAATTGCCAACCGCTGTCCGCTTTGCCAACAAGACCATCGCCAACATGCGGCAAAACATCGCCATTTCCCTTTTGACGGTTGCCCTCCTCTTCATCGGCCTCTTCGCCGGCTACGTAGAAATGGGCCTGGGCATGCTGATCCACGAGCTCAGCATCCTGGTCGTTACCGCCAACGGCATGAGATTATTGCGCTTGACTTGATAGGTGTCAATTACTTTTTAAAAAAGGCCTGGCATAATCAAACTTAGCAAAAGCAAAAAAACAAAATTAATGTAAGTAGATTTTTAAAAAAGAGGTTAATCACCATGACTAAAGTAACTTTGAAGCTGTTCAACATGTCCTGCCCATCCTGCATGACCAAGATCCAAAAGGCCCTCAGCCAAATCAATGGCGTTGAAAAGATTTCCGTCTTGTTCAACGCCGGCAAGGTCAAGGCCGAAATCGACGAAAGCCAAACCGAACCAAACGCCCTAGCCAAGGTAGTCACGGGCCTGGGCTACCCAGTTGAAAAGATCATCGTTAAGTAAGTTAGTACCGAAAATCTGTATAATTTTAAAGGAGAAAATTATGACTGCAACTGAACTTTACCATGCCGAACTTGAAAGAAGCGACTACGAACACCACCACCCAACGGCGGGTGCAGTGATCGGCCATATCACTTCCAACTTGCTGCTCCACACTTTGAAGATCGAACAAGCCAAGCTTTTTGCCAGAGGCACGGCTACTCTCTTCTTCGCCCAAAAGGGCAATGCCTGGGAAGACACGGAATTTGCTTTTATCCGAAAGCTAAACCGCGAGCTCTTGGCTGAGGGCGACTTGATCCCAACCACCAGCAAGGAAGTCCTGGAATTCGGACGCCTGGAAGAAGACGGCAGCCGCAAGTATGAAGATGGCAACGAACAGCTTTTTGACCTAGTCAAGGACTTTGACACCCAGCTACTCTACATCAGCAAGGGGCTGGCCCTGGCCAAGCAAGAAGGTCATCTGGGGCAAGTTGCAGCCTTGACTGACTTAGCCAACTGGATGAAGGGCGAAATCGCCTTTGCCCAAAACTTCCTGGGTCATGACTTAAAAGAAGGTCTCTATGTCGAAGAAGACGACGATGATGACGAAGAAGATTAATTTTTAATAGGGAGAAAAATATGATGCTCTGCGTCCAATTAGTACCACTTTTTCAAGACTTGTCACTCGACGAGCAGGCCAAGCTCGAGGCCCTGCTGACCCACCACCACTTCCACAAGGGTGAAACCGTCTTGGCGCCAAAGCAGCCGGCCCCCTTGATCATCCTGGAAAAGGGCGAGGTCAAGGTCATGCAGTACCTGGAAAACGGAGCTGAACGCTTGCAGAAAGTCCTGAAAAGCGGCGACTACATTGGAGAAAACTGGCTGTTTGGCCAGGAAAACGAGAGTATCTTTCTCGAAGCCAGCAAGGACAGCGATCTCTGCTTCATGCGGGCTGCCGACTTCAAGCAGCTGCTCATCCAGCTGCCAAGCCTATCCTACCAGCTGCTCAAGTACACGGTAGAACACGCTAACGAGCTGATCGTCCGCGACTCTTACCTCTCCCTCAGCCGGACAGAAGACCGCTTGTACAGCTACTTAAGCGACCTGGCCCTAGCTGAAGGCAGCGACACGATCACCCTGCCGCTGGCCTTGAAGGACCTGGCTGCCTACCTGGGCACAACGCCAGAAACTATCTCCCGGATGTTTGCCAAATTGATTAAAAAAGAGCAAGTTAAAAAGCTGGATGCGAGTCGCTACCAGCTGCTCTAAACTTTCCACAATTCGAAAACGTTAAGTACAAAGTTAAGTTAAATACATATCTCAAAATCGCGAAGAATTACTACTCTCAAGACGCCACCCCAGCCAGGGCGGCGTTTTTTGACTACTTAAACTTCCCACACCAAAAAGAACTATGAAACCATGAAAACTCAATAGTTTAGCCAGTAATTATTCAATTAAGCTCCCGATTGTAAACACTGATCCGATTTAGCACAGAAACACGGCGGGCTGGGATTTTTGAGGGCAAAAATAATCCAGCCTGAATGTAGGCTGGATTATTTGGTTACTTGACGTTGACAATGAAGTTGTCAGTTGTGTATTCACTTCCATCTGGGAAGTAGATAGTCAGAGAAGTCTCATATTTGCCATGGTTTAGCCCATAAAGCCCATAAACTGAGTTTTTGGAATGCTTACTGGTGCCGGGTTAAGCGAAACAAGCAGCCTTTTGATCCATGTTTCGGCACCACTAAAAAGCCATGACTATTCTCAAACTGGGAATAGTCATGGCTTTTGCGTTGTGTAGAATAAGTCGTATCTTGACGCGCTACACATTAATGTTTCTTATTATCTATCAGTGGTTACTGAGCGTTTAAAAAGGTAGCGCCAGTCCAAACGTTATTTTGATAACTGTAAATCGTCAAGCCACCATCAAAATAGTAGAACCAAGTGGAACCGTCTAAAAAAGGTGCGTCAAGTTTGACGGAAGGGTCGGTTGGCTTAACCACACCGTAGAAGGTGGTGTCTGTTAAAGCGTAGTAATAGCCATCTGGATATAAGCTGTTTGAAGTCAAGCCTCCAAAAGTACCTTTAAAATACAAGTTTTGTCCTTTATAAGTTACGGGTATAGCTAGGTCACCAGCATTCTTACCGGTTAAGGCCGTTGTAATGCCATCGGGATAAGCAATTACGCTGGTATCACCTTGTAATGGTGTGGTGGCAATGGTAGTTAACTCTTTAGTGGTATATAGGTAAGTATTAGTACCAGTATAAATAGTGTGAACAGCTTTACCGGCGAATGGGGTGTCAACGGTTGGATTAGTAGTTTCCGAGCTAGAAGAGCTATCTACCGTAGCTGATTCAGAGTTGGAATTAGCGGCGGCTTTGTCTGCAGCTTGACCAGCAGCAACTTTGTCTGCGGCAGCCTTGTCTGCAGCAGCCTTGTCTGCGGCAGCTTTGTTTGCGGCGGCTTTATCTGCAGCAGCCTTGTCTGCAGCAGCTTTGTCTGCGGCAGCTTTGTCTGCGGCAGCCTTGTCTGCAGCAGCCTTGTCTGCGGCAGCTTT
>NZ_JBJFHB010000014.1:0-54476 GCF_051893255.1 Lactobacillus sp.
GACCGGGTGAGAAAGGAATTTGGCCACACTAAGGACATCTGGTCCTGGTCGGGCTATACCTGGGAAGAATTGCTGAAAGAAACCCCAGACAAGCTGGACATGCTGCACAAGATTGACATCCTGGTCGATGGCCGCTTCATGGACAACCTGAAGGACTTGACCCTGCAATTTAGAGGGTCCAGCAACCAGCGGATCATCGACGTGCAAAAGTCCCTGGCTACGCCAGACCAGCACCCGGTTCTCTGGGACAAGCTGATTCGCTAGAAAAGAGGGCGTATGGAAGTCACGCAGGCAGAATTAGCCAACCAAGTGTTGGAAAAATTGCAGGAGGTTGAAGACCCCGAGCTCTTGGTCGATGTAGTTAACCTGGGCCTGATCTACGGGATCGACCTGGACGATGGCCACTGCACGGTGACCATGACTCTGACGACGATGGGCTGCCCCTTGAGCGGCTATTTGGACCAAGCCATTAAAAAGGCCGTCCTGGAAGTACCAGGAATTGACCAGGTCGACATCAAGGTCGTCTGGTATCCGGTTTGGAGCGTTGACCGCATGTCAGACAGCGCCAAAAGGCAGCTGGGGATTGGGGCAGAAACTGAGCAAAAGAGACAAGAGAAGGTGGAAAATTCCGCAGACACGGTCAAGCAGATCGACTGCCACACCCCAATCAAGACTTTTGCCGACAAGTACCCAAGCTTTGCTGACGACATGGCTGAGATTGGCTTTGACCGGATCAAGATCCCGGGGATGCTGAACACGGTTGGCCGGGTGATGAACCTGAAACTAGGCAGCCAGGCCATGGGCTTTGATCTGGCCGAGGTTAAGCGGAAGCTGGAAGAGAAAGGGTACAAGGTGAGCGACTAATGGCTTTGTCACTAAAAGAGCGACAGGACAAGATTTTGCAGATCCTGCGCTTTTTGCAAGAAGATGGCGACTTTGACCAGGCAAAAAGCATGTTCCAAGCCGCTTTTGACCAGGTTTCTGTCAAAGAAATCACGGAAGCCGAGCGCGCCCTGATCGCTGGCGGCCTCAATCCCCAAGAGATCCAGAATCTCTGCACCGTCCACGCAGAAGTCTTCCGGGGATCCATCGGGGAAAAAGAAGACCTGCCGGCCTTTGAAAAGCCGGGCCACCCGGTTCACACCTTAAAGCAGGAAAACCTGGTCTTGACCAGTCTGGTCAACGACGCCCTTTTGCCGGACCTGGACAAATTTTTAGCCGGGAAAAAAGACAAATTAGCGGCGATCCGGCAAGAATTAGCCGACCTCAGCCAGATCAACAAGCACTATACCCGAAAAGAAATCTCCATGTTTCCCCTGATGACCAAGTATGGGATTACGGCGCCGCCACAAGTCATGTGGGGCGTTGACGACGACATCCGCCGCTGGATCAAGGAAGCTCAGGTTGAAGCAGGCAAGGAGCATCCTGATCCAGACCTTTTAGCCCAAAAGATCAAGCAGGCCGCTAAAGAAGTGACGGAAATGATCTTCAAAGAAGAAGCGATCATGATCCCGCTTTTGGCTGATGTGGCGTCTCCTTTAGACTGGCTGGCGGTGAAAGAAGACGAAGGCCAGGTAGGCTACTGCCTGATCAACCCGCCGGTCAACTGGAAGCCGTCAAAAAAGGAAATCGCTGACTTCAAGCAAAATCCCGAAACCATTGCCAAGTGGAATGCGCAGGTGGATCTTTTTGCCCAAAACTTAGGCGGCAATGAACAGGAACACTATGATAAGCAAGTTGCCGTGGCTGAGGGAGCAGAGGCAAATGGGGGAGATGGAGAAAAAGATAGTCAATTGGCTAATCTTTTTGTCGACTTTGCGGAAGGACGCCTGCGGGTTGACCAGCTCCGGGCCATGTTCAGCGTGATGCCCTTTGACATCGCCTTTGTCGACGATACCGACACTATCCGCTTTTTTGGCGGCAGCTGCGGCTTTTACCCCCATTCTAAAAACGACCTGGGGATGAACCTGTTCAGCATTCACATGCCTAAGAGCGTGGCCAAGGTTAAGCAGATCGTTGACGACCTGCGGACCGGGAAAAAGGACAAGCACGAGTTCTGGTTTGAGCTCCGAGGCCGCTTTGTCTACATCCAGTACATCGCTGTCAGAAGCGAGGGCAAGTACCTGGGCGTCTTGGAAGTTCTGCAGGATGCGACCTATGTCAGGTCTTTAAAAGGCAGCAAGAAAGATTTATAATAATTTATATAGAAGAAAAAATAGTTCATGCCTTGCATGGGCTTTTCTTTTTGCAAAGAGAATTGAAATGAATTGCTAAATAAGAAAGGGGACGATTTTTGTGAAAACTAAACATGGTAAGCAGACTTTGCCAGAAATTGGCCTGCCTTGGCTGGTGGTGGCGGAACTAGCCACCTGGATTGGGGCCAGCTTTATCTGGCCTTTGACTTCGGTTTATCTGAATAAAAGGCTGGGGATCAGCCTGTCGGTGATCGGGATCGTCCTTTTTTGCAACTGTGCGGCCAACATGGTGGGGTCTACGATCAGTGGACGGCTGTTTGACAAGTTCAATCCTTACCCGCTAATTGTCGGGGGGATGCTGCTGGATACCCTGGTCTTGCTAGCCATGGCCTTCTTCCATGGCTGGCCGATTTACTGGTTCTGGCTGGTCTGCACCGGCTTTTTGGGCGGCTGGAACGGGGCCTTGGTTAATTCCATCGCTACCAGCTTGAAGAAGTATCCAGGACGGTATATTTTTAACATCCTCTACTTCTCCCAAAACCTGGGCGTGGTCATCGGGACCCTGATCGTGGGTTATCTCTATGACTACTCCATCCACTTGCTCTTTATCATCGCCAGCTGCCTTTTCTTGATCGGGACGGTTGTGGCCTTGACCAAGTTCCGGCCAATCATTGCCTATCATGCTGAAAGAAAAGAGAAGCAAAAGAGTGGGCAAGCGCCGACCAAGGCCGAGCCAATGCCAAAGGCCAATTTCTACATGACCCTGGGTTTCTTCATCACCTTAGGTGTCACCTGGCTGATGTACATGAACTGGGAGTCTAACCTCTCCGTTTACATGGTCAGCTTAGGGATTCCTTTCCACCTGTATTCCACCTTGTGGACCATCAATGCCGGCATCATCGTGGTCGTGCAGCTGATCTTGGCGCGCTTCCCGGGGATCTTCAAGAGCATCTACCAGCAGATCTTCTTTGGCATTTTCATGTTTGCCATTTCCTGGCTGACCTTGATTTTTGCCAAAACGTACCCGGGCTTCGTTTTGTCGATGTCCATCCTGACCTTGGGTGAATCGACCGCCTTTTCGGCGATTCCGGCCTATGTCAACGACATGTCGCCGTATTCCAGCAAGGGAAAGTACCAGGGCTTAACCTTGGTGGCCAGCGGGCTCGGCCGGGCCTTTGGGCCGCTGTTTGGCGGGACCTTGATTGACCTTTTTGGCTACAAGACCATGTTTGTCGTGGCCAGCTGCGGGATCTTCTTATGTTTGATCGCCCTGATTCCGCTGAAGGCGAAGTTGAAGGATCAAGTACATTATTTTAGATAAGCTGTGAGACCAAGCCAGGTTGGCTTGGTCTTTTTTGGCTAAAAAGAAAAGCATTTCCATAACGCTTTCCTCTGTAAAAAGGTAAAATAAAAGAATAGTGAAAAATATAGGAGGTAAATTTCATGCTCAAAGTTTACGGGACTAAGGTTTGTCCTGACTGCATTGCTTTTGAAGCTAGTTTTAAGAATTATGGCATTGACTACCAATTCATCAACATTTTCGAATCAATGCCAAAGTTTAAGGAATTCCTGCGCTTGAGAGACCAAAACTCAGCCTTCGCTGAAGCCAGAGAAGCCGGCAACGCCGGCATTCCCGCCATCATTGAAGCTGACGGCAGCGTCAACCTTGACTGGGAAGGCTACTTGAAAGAACGCGGCTTTGAACCAATCTGGCCTAAGGAAGCCGATGAACAAATGGCCAAGATCCAAGCTGAAAAGGATGCTTGCGCCATTGACCAAGCTGGTTGCTAATTTTTGAAGGAGAAAAAGATGAAAAATAACGTACGCGGCGGCGCCGGCGACACGACCGTTTTAAACAAGGACGCCCGCCCACAAGACAACCTATATTTGGCGGTTAACTCCGAATACCTGGACAAGCTGGAAATCCCAGCTGACCGCTCCAGCATGGGCAGCTTTGTCCAAATTGCTGACAATGTTGAAAAGACCTTGATGGCTGACTTTGCGGCCTTTGCCAAGGGTGAAAAAGAAATTCCTGACGTGCCTAACTTGACCAAGGCCGTTGAGCTCTACAAGCTAGCAAAGGACTTTGACAAGCGAAACAGCGATGGCGCTGCGCCAATCCAAGACGACTTGAAGCAGCTGCAAGCCTTGACCTGGGATGAATTCAATGCTCATGCAGCAGACCTGGCTAAGGACGGCTTTGACCTGCCATTCGCTGTTTCCGTTGATGCCGATATGAAAAATACCAAGCAAAACATCGTCTACTTCGGTGGCCCAAGCGTCTTCTTGCCAGACACCACTACCTACCAAAGTGACGATGCCGAAAAGCTTTTGGGCGTCTTGAAGGCCCAAAGCGTGAAGCTGCTGACCATGGCCGGCGTTGACGCTGAGGATGCTGAAAAGTACGTTGACCAAGCTTTGGCTTACGATGGCCGCTTGTCCAAGGTGGTTAAGTCCAGCGAAGAATGGGCAGACTACCCAGCCATGTACAACCCAATTGCCAGCGCCGACTTCAAGGGCAAGTTTACCCACTTCGACATTGCCGGCTTTTTGAAGAATTACTTAGGCCAAGACGTGGACACCTTGATCAACTCAGAACCGCGCTACTTGGACCAAGCAGACGGTTTGATCAATGGCGAATTGTTTGACGAAATCAAGGGCTGGATGATCGTGAAGTTCATCAACGGTGCAGCTTCCAGCCTGTCTCAAGAATTCCGTGAAGCAGCCTTCCCATTCCACCAAGCCTTGACTGGTCAACCAGAACTGGCTAGCGGGGAAAAGCAAGCCTTCCGCCTGGCTGATGGCACCTTTAGCGAAGTCGTGGGTGTTTACTACGGCCAAACCTACTTTGGTCAAGCGGCCAAGGACGACGTCTTAGGCATGATCCACCGGATGCTGAAGGTTTACGAAAAGCGGATTGCGGAAAACGACTGGCTGTCCCAATCAACCAAGGACAAGGCCATCGTCAAGCTGCAAGCCTTGATCTTGAAGGTGGGCTACCCAGACAAGATCGAAGAAATCTACAACCGCTTGACCGTTACCCCAGCCAGCGCTGGCGGCAGCCTGTACTCCAACTTAAAGGCAGCGGGCCTAGAAAGCCTCAAGTACAGCTTGGAAAAGTTGACCAAGCCAGTTGACCGGACGGTTTGGCTGATGCCAGGGGACCTGGTTAACGCCTGCTACGATCCACAAAGAAACGACATCACCTTCCCAGCTGCCATCTTGCAGGCGCCATTTTACAGCGTCGACCAAAGCCGGGCAGCCAACTACGGCGGGATCGGTGCCGTTATCGCTCACGAAGTCTCTCACGCCTTTGACAACAACGGTGCCCAATTCGACGAATTTGGCAACCTGAAGAACTGGTGGACTGAGGCAGACTACAAGGAATTTGCCAAGCGGACCCAAGCGGAAATCGACCTCTTTGACGGCCTCAAGTACGGTCCAAGCACCCTGAACGGCAAGCAGATCGTGTCCGAAAACATCGCTGACCAAGGCGGCTTGACGGCAGCCATGACCGCCTGCAAGGAAGAAGGAGAAGACCTGAAGGACTTCTACGCCAACTGGGCTAGAGTCTGGGCCCAAAAGTCCCTGGAAGCAGCCATCAAGATGATTGTCTCCATCGACGTGCACGCGCCAGGTCCACTTAGAGCCAACGTGCAAGCTCAATGCCAGGACGAATTCTACGAAACCTTTAACGTTCAGCCAGGCGACGGGATGTACCTGGAAAAGGACAAGCGGGTTAAGATCTGGTAGCAAGCTAATAAAAACAAAAAATGAAGTCATATCGAGCGATATGGCTTCATTTTTTTGCTGTGTGTTTGTCTAATGTGTGTTGTGTAAAAAGAGGAAAAAAGAAAAAGTAATTTTATAGGAGAAGTTCTTTGCTTCTGTCTATGCTTATATAATAACGGGATTTTGTATCCAATTTATGATCATGATTGTGACCTTTAATGAAAAAAGCCTTCTGAATTTCTTTAGATATTTAAGAAGCTTAAAGGCTAAAAACAAAAAATCCAAAACAAAAGCAGTCGCTCCGTCAACGACTGCTTTTGCTTTGCTGTGTGTTTGTCTAATGTGTGTTGTGTAAAAGAGGAAAAAAGAAAAAGTAATTTTATAGGAGAAGTTCTTTGCTTCTGTCTATGCTTATATAATAACGGGATTTTGTATCCAATTTATGATCATGATTGTGACCTTTAATGAAAAAAGCCTTCTGAATTTCTTTAGATATTTAAGAGAGCTAAAGATCTTAAATCAAAAATGGCAAAAACAAAAGCAGCCACTCCATCAATGGCTGCTCATGTTTTGCTGTGTGTTAATGTGTGTTGTGTGTAAAAGAGGAAAAAAGAAAAAGAAAAATTAATCTTTTATAGAGGAAGCTGTTGCTTCTTTCTATGCTTATATAGTAACGAGATTTTGTATCCAATTTATGCCCTCTTTGGTGAACTTCAATGAAAAAAGTCTTTGCATTTTCTTTAAATGCTAAAGAAGCTAAAAAGAACTAATTGTATGTCCTAGACACTTTTTCAAGGCAAAACAAAAGCAGCCGCTCCATCAACGACTGCTCTTGTTTTTGCTGTGTGTTTAATGTGTGTTGTGTGTAAAAGAGGAAAAAAGAAAAAGAAAAATTAATTCTTATAGGAGAAGCTGTTGCTTCTGTCTATGCTTATATAATAATAGGCACGTGTAAACAAATTATGACCGATTCTTTTTTCTTCAGTGAATTAATGCTTACGAAAAAGTAGGGAAGCTTAAGAAATTTTCCGCAAAAAACAGGGACTGCCATGGGCAGTCCCTGTTTGCTTAGCTGTTTAGCTGTTTTTACTTCTTTTTCTTGTTCTTTTGCTTAACAAGCTTTACCTTGTCTGGGTTAATTGCCGTCTTGCTGTAGTCAATTGGGGCAACCCGCTTGATTCTTTCAGGCTTTTGCTTACCCAAGATCAAAGGCACGCGTTCAATGACCGTGTCCGCAAATTCCAGGCCAAACCATTGAGCAGGGTTTGGTGACAGGTTTTGCAGCTGTACCCGGGCCTTAACCAGCCACTTTTGGTAGGAAGTCAAGGTCGTTGAAGGGGAGATCACGTCGTTAACGATAACGAACTTGAAGTCACCGACGTCCCGGCCTGGAGTGGTCGTGTATTCCTGCGGCTGAGCTTCAATGGTGTTGTCCTTGATCAGGTCGTGAACGATCTGCCGCAAGTAGACGTTAACGCTCGTTTGCCGCTTGAAGCCGAGGTAGAGCTGGATGTTAATCACGTTCTTGGTGCCAAAAGTGTTGACCGCGTATTCAGCCGTAAATGGGTCGTTAGTGACGTTAACAGAAACGAACCAGTAAGCCCGCGCTCTCTTTGGCCGTTTGTCCAAGATGGAGTACAGAATTTCCCGCTTGATGAACTTGTTGTACTTAACCTTGGCCATGTAAACCAAGTTGTCAGCGTAAGTTGGGTAGTTGTCATCGTGACTCAGGTCAGTCAGCATGTCAGTGTATTCGTCAAGGCGGACGTAGGCATTAACAGATTCGTTCTTGTCGCGAACCTTGTTGCCGAAGTACCAGATCACCATGATTGAGGCAATCAAGAGGGTGATCAAGAGTGAAACGTAGCCACCCTTGGTGAACTTGCTCAAGCTAGACCCCATGAAGAGGATGTTGATCGTGCTGAAGAAGATGACAAAAATCGTGTTCCACAGGTTGTGACCGCGCTTGAGAACCAGCCATTCGTACAGCAGGATGGTCGTCGTCAGCATGGAGATGGTGATGGACAGACCGTAGGCTGCTTCCATGTGGGCTGAGGTTCTGAAGAAGAGAACCAGGGCAATAGTGGTAGCGCCCAGCATCTTGTTGATGGCTGGGATGTAGATTTGACCTCTTTCATCTGATGGGTAGAGGATGTTCATTCTTGGCAAGAACTTCAAGTTGATCGCTTCAGCCACCAAAGTGAAGGAACCAGTGATCAGGGCTTGAGAAGCGATGATCGCAGCCAAGGTTGCCAAAACGATAGATGCCAAACGAATGCTTTCTGGAATCATTGCGTAGAACGGGTTGATTTCAGTAGCTGAGTGCATCCCGGTGTTGTGCAAGATCCAAACCCCTTGCCCGAAGTAGTTCAAGGACAAGCAGACAAAGACGAATGGCCATGAGCCAATGATGTTGCCCTTGCCGACGTGGCCAACGTCTGAATAGAGGGCTTCAGCCCCAGTCGTGGCCAGGAAGATGGAACCCAAGATGGCAAAGCCAGCTTTGTTGTATGGACTAAACAAGAGCTTGATTGCGTAGTATGGGTTTAAGGCCTGGATAATGGTCCAGTCCCCGCCGATGTTGATCAAGCCCATCACGCCCAAGAAGGTGAACCAGACAAACATGACTGGCCCAAAAGCCTTACCGATAATGCTAGTCCCCATCCGCTGAATAGCGAACAAGAAGAGCAAGATGGCGATGGTAATGATCAAAACGGTGGTCTGGTTGCTGACTGGGACATTGCCCTTGCCGAATTCCAGCCCCTTTAACCCTTCAATGGCGGTCGTAACCGTCACGGCAGGGGTCAAGGTACCATCGGCCAAGATGGCGGCCCCACCGATCAGGGCCGGCCACACCAGCCAGGCGGCCTTTTTTCTAATCAAGGCGTAAAGGGCGAAGATACCACCTTCGCCGTGGTTGGTAGCCTTTAAAGCGATCATGACCGTTTGCACCGTCGTTAAAACGGTCACGGTCCACAGAATTAAGGAAATCGTCCCGATGATCAGGTCCCGGCTAACGGTATTGATCCCGCCATTGCCTGAAATGACGGACTTCATAACGTACAGAGGGCTGGTCCCGATATCACCGTAGACAATCCCAATCGCGATCAAGAGGCCCGCAGCGGACATCCGGTTGCGTTTGTTTTGTGCTTCCATGATATAAAAATACTCCTCAAACTTTTAATAAAGCTTGTAATTTATTAGACTGTTAATTTCAACACACAGTAGCTTGAATTTAACAAGTAAAAAAAGAATGCCATCAGACATTCTTTTTACTGTAATTTTCTTATATTTAGAGCAATTTTTCAAGTCTTTTAAGACAAACTGCTTTCGATCTTTGCCCGTTCAGCTTCGTACCACTTGCTCCAGTCTTCGTAAGTGGTCATGGCTTCTGGGTCAACGCCGGTCTTTTCGGTCATCTTGTCCAAGATGGCTTGGAAGTTGTGGGCGTGGTCAACGAGTACGTGCTTTACCAGGTTCTTTCTAGTGAATGGCTGGTTGAGCAGCAGGTAGTGGTTGATGTTGACCATGTTGTGGTCGCTGTCAAATTCAGAGATGATTTCCAAGTCGTCTCTTTCAAAAGAAGAAACGTAGAAGTTGGCGAAGTTTACCAGGTAAGCTGGTTGTTCTTCAACTTCGCGTGCAGGCATGGTTACGCGTTCAGGCTCAGGCATGACGATCTTGAGCAAGTCTTCGTTATCGCGGATTTTCTTTTCTTCAGCCAAAGTTGTAGCTCCTTTTTCCAATAAAAGTCCATAAAGTCAATAGTAATTTTAACGACTTTAGGCTCAGAAAGCAAGCACCAGACCCCGAAAACTCGGGATCTGGCGCGAAAAAACGATTGATTTTTTCTGAAAAATTCCTTACTTGCTTGAGTTCAAGTAGCCTTCAACGTCGCTCTTGGTAATGGAGTCAATCGTGGTGTGGCCTTGACTAGAAGCGTAGCGGAAGAGGTTGATCAAGTCTTGCGGACTCCAGCCACTTGATCCAACGCCAAGGTTATCCAATTGGTTGCGGATCTGTTGAGTATCCCGGCTGGTTACGGTTGACCCGTTGACCTTGTCGTTGCTGCTTTGGCTTTGGCCTTCAGCCTGGTTAGATGAGCTGGATGATGAACTAGAGTCAGCGCTAGAACTGGAGCTAGAGCTTGATTCGTCCTTCTTTGAGCTGGATGATGAGTCTTCTGAACTAGAAGATGATGAAGAATCGCTGTCATCGCTCTTGCTCTTCGCTTCTTTCAGCAGGCTCTTGACCTCAGAGCGCACCTTAGCGTAGTAGACGCCGTTGATATATGGCAGATCCAGGATCTGGCTGTAAATAGAAGCAGCATCGCTGTAGTTGCCGTCAGTCATGTCGCTAGCAGCCTTCTTCATCAGCGGCTTGATCTCGCTTTGGTAGTTGTCTAAGACTGCCTTCAAGGTCTTGACCAGCTTTTTGGCTTGGCTAGTCATTACCTGGTAGCCGCCGGTCTGCTTTTGAGCCTTTTGGGCCAGGTTGACCGCGCTTTGGTACTTGGTCGTGGTCTTGGCCAATTTTACCGAATCAGCCAGGTTTTGGGCCTGGTCTTGGTAGTGCTTGGCCGTAGCAGTAGCCTTAACGCTATAAGCTTGGCCAAATTGGTCAGCGGCTTTGGCATACTTCTTGGCTTGAGCTGCGTCCTTGCCGGCCTGCATGTAGGTCTGGTAGCTGGCGGAATTGTCGCTGCTTGAATTAGACTTGCGGTTAGCAAAGAAGATGCCGCCGCCCACTAACACTACAGCAACAATGGCCAGGATGGACCATAGGGTTTTGCGTTTCATGTGAATAGTTTCCTCCTGTTAAGTCCCAATTATACCAAACTTTTTTCTGAGATCTTTTAGTCAGGGGATTTGTAACTGAAGCTTAAAAATTAAGCTAAGCAGCTAAGGAAAAACTTTTTTAAAAAAATTGGCAAAAAGTTGGCCGACTTTGCCATCTCAAATCGTTAGTGTAAGTGTAAGACAAAGGCGCCTGACTTACCCCCGCAGGAGAGGGAAATCTCCTATCCAATATTTGATTGAATCCAATTAGCTAAATTAGAAGAAAAAGGAGCAAACCATGAATTTCAAGTTATCCAGCCAAAACATTCAATACACTTTCAAGGCCGACAAGTACAAGGATGGGCAAATGACCCGCAGCTTAAAGGACGTTAAGCTTGATGCGACCCCGGACAGCCTGGTCAAGGTTGGCAAGGCCATCAGTGCCTTGCAAGGCGACGACCTGACGGAGCTCTGCCTCATCCAAAAGCAGACCTTGAATGTGGCTGAAGCTGAAAATAAGTAATTTTTGACAAAAAGAATTTTAGAATAACGAAGAAATACTGCTGAAAATAGCTGACTCTTAACGCGAAAACTAGAAAAAGTACTAAATTTGATTTTTAACAAATAAGGAGCAAAAAATGACTACCACTACTACCGAATTGCAATTAACCTTCAAGTCCAGCGCCGGCAAGAAGAAGAACCTCAACTTCACTTCTGCCTTGCCAAACCTGACCGTCGACCAAGTCAAGGCCGCAGCCAGTGCCATCGCTGGCGAGAAGCTGTTCGTCAAGGAAGGGGAAATCCTCTATGATGCACCGCTGTCTGCAAAATATATCGAACGCAACGTTACGACTGTGTTTGACGATAGTAATCATTAATAAGCTTTTAGGCTGCATCATCACCAAGTGTGAGTGCCTGAAGCAAAAACTAGTATCTTTAAGTAAGGAGGGCGGCCTAGCTGCCCTTTTTGCTTTTTAACAGAAATAACGTGAAACAACCATAAGTAACCTTAAATTCTTTTGCTTAAAAGGTGAATAAAACGCTTTTTTACGGGTGAATATTACTTTTCCTTTACAGAATGTGAGTTCGATTGTAAGGGAGGGTGGAAGATCATACAATAGGGTGTACCACAGTAAAAATTAGGAGGAACTTAATGAAGAGAAGATTTATGACTGGACTTGCTACCGCAGCGATGTTAACCTCAGTCGCCGTTCCAGTGACCAACAACTTGTCTTTATCCAATCATACCGTTCAGGCATCCGCAACCAGTGATGCCTTTTTGAGCAAGGTCGGGACTCAGGCCCAAAAGACTTCAAAGAAATACGGCGTTTACGCCTCTTTGATGCTGGCCCAAGCAGCGCTTGAATCCAGCTGGGGCAACTCAACCCTGTCCACGCAAGCCTACAACTTCTTTGGCATGAAGGCAGGCACTGGCTGGACCGGGGCCACCTACACTGCTCGGACGGCAGAACAAACTTCCAGCGGCGCCACTTACTACATCAACGCCGCTTTTAGAAAGTACTCAAGCTACCAAGCTTCTTTTGACGACTATGGCTTGAAGATGAGAACGACTTTTGGCGGGACGGGCCTGCGCTACAGCGCTACTTGGCTGGAAAATGCCTCAAGCGTGTCTAAAGCTGCTGACGCTATCAAGGCTGCCGGCTACGCCACCGACGTCAACTACCCATCCAAGCTGAAGAAGTTGATTGCAACTTACAACTTGACCAAGTACGACCCAGTTGTTTCTAAGACTTCTTACACGGCTAAGATCGTCAAATCTGGCTCAGCCTACCTGTACCCAACTGATCACTCAGTTTCTCCAAAATTGAGTACGATTACGGCTGGTCAAACCGTAACGGTTACGAAGACCTTTACCTACTATAACGGTACTAAGCGCATGTACTTGAAGGGCTTAGGCTGGGTCAACAGCGACAGCTTGACGACCAGCTCTTCTCAAGCGCCATCAAGCAACACCAGCTCAAACACCAGCGCTAATACGGCAACTGACTCTGAAACCAGTGCCACTGGCCAAGCCAAGACCTTGATGCACGGCGCTGCTATTTATAACAGTACGGGCAGCCGGACCAAGGACAAGACGGTTAAGGCTGGCACTAGCGTGACGACTTTTGGCAAGGTAACCATCAACGGTGCCAGCTACTACCGGGTTAACGCCGCTAGCGCTGACCAGTTCATCAAGGCTTCTAACTTTGACGGGACTAAAAAGAAGCTGAAGCACAACGCCTACTTGTACGATGGCCAAGGCAAGCGGATCAAGAAGGCCAAGAAGTGGCTGAAGGGATCTAAGCACACCGTTTATGGCGGGACCGTCAAGATCAAGGGCAAGTACTACTACGTTGTTGGCTTGAACCAATACGTCAAGAAGGGCAACTTTTAGTCAGAAAGCCTAGATTTTTTGAATAAAAGGAAAAGAGAAAATACATGAAATTTAAACGTCTTTTAGTATCCATGCTGGCGGTGGGTGCTTTGACCTTCGGCTTTGCCGGTCAAGCGCAAACGGCCAGTGCATCGATCAACAGCGATGCTCAGAAAAAGACTTATAGCGGGACCAAGTACTTGGAAGATCTGCTGAAGGCTGCAGGGCTGACCTATAACCAGTTCAACAGCGTGGCCAATGGCAAGAAGTATGGCAGCCGCTTTGGCTACCGGAACGGTGTCGGCAAGCCAGAAGGGGTCGTGGTTCACGAAACGGCGACGCCAGGGGCCAATGCCTGGGCTGAAGGCCGCTACTTTAACAACAACTGGATGACGGCTTATACTTACGTCCACGCGGTTGTCGACAACACCCAAACCATCCAGCTGATGTCAACCGACTACGGTGTTTGGGGAGCTGGCCCAATTGCCAACCAGCGCTATATCCAAATCGAACTCTGCGAAGTTAACACCAGAGACGAATTCGTGCAAAGCGTGGCTAACGATGCCTACTACATCGCTCAGCTCTTGCACCAGTACAACCTGACCCCATCCCGGGCTGCTTCAAACGGCACGGGCACGATTTGGTCTCACAACGAAGTCTCTAAGTACCTGGGCGGGACCGACCACGGAGACCCTGACAGCTACTTTGCCAAGTGGGGCTACTCCATGAGCGACTTTTACAGCTTGATCACTTACTACTACAACAAGCAAGGCGGCTCAAGCTCAAAGAGTTCTTCCAGCTCATCTAGTTCATCCAGTTCTAGCTCCAGCTCAAGTTCCTCATCCAGCTCTTCCAGCAAAAAGCCAGCCAGTCAGGCTGCCAACGCTGTGAAGAAGCAAGTAATGCGGAACTCCTACACTTACAACTCTGCTGGGCAAAAGCAAAGCACCAAGGCCATCAAGGCTGGCAAGTACTTGACGATTTACGGCAATGCCGTAACCATTGGCAATAGCAAGTACTACAAGTACGGCGACAACCAATACGTCAAGGCCGGCAACATCGATGGGACCACCAAGACGGTGACCCACAATGCCTACGTCTACACGATCAAGGGGACCAGAGACTGGACCTCAGCCAAGCTGCTCAAGGGCGCAAGCCAAGCTACTTACGGCAGCCAAGTGACGATTAAGGGCAAGAAGTACTACATGATTGGCTTTAACGCCAAGGGCGAAGCCAAGTACGTGAAGGCTGGCAACTTTGTAGCTCGGGAAGTCGGCACTAAGAAGCGCCTGATGCGGAACACTTACACCTACAATGCTCAAGGCCAAAAGGTTAAGTCTATTGCTAAGTTCAAGGCTGGCAGCTACTTGACGGTTTACGGCAGCGCCGTAACCATCGGCAACACCAAGTTCTACCGCTACGGTACGGACAAGTACGTGAAGGCCGACAGCATCGATGGCACGGTGAGAACCTTGAAGCACAATGCCTACGTTTACTCAGCTAGCGGCAGCCGGATCAAGACCGAAGCTACCCGGCAAAAGGGGACGCAAGTTGCGGCCTATGGCTCAGCTGTCACCATCAAAGGCAAGAAGTACTACATGATTGGCTTTAGCGGCAACACCGCCTTGTACCTGAAGGCTGGCAACTTTTAGTTAAAAAGTAAAAATACAAAAACTAGAAGTACTAACAAATCAACAGAAACAAAGCAGAAACGGATTCAGAAAACTCTGAGTCCGTTTTTCTTTTTTCAAGTTTGATTATTGGTATAATAGATAAAACTCTTAATTTAGGAAGAATGATCTGAATGAACGGATTGTCACTACTCTTAACGACCTTTCTGGCCTTGGTGATTCCCATCGTCATGGCCCGCTTCAAGGTCACGACCGTGCCAACCGCGGTTGCCGAAATCATTGTCGGCATTATCATGGGCAAAAGTGCCCTCAACTTAGTTACTGTTAACTCCCAGCTGACCTTTTTGTCCAACTTGGGGGTGATCATCTTGATGTTCCTTTCCGGGATGGAAATCGACTTTGACTTGCTGAAACCCAGCCGGACCAACCGGTCTCGAAAGTCGGAAGCCGGCAAGGAGGTTAAGCCGCTTTTAGTTGCTAGCCTGGCCTTTGCCGGGGTGGCCGTTTTCGCTGTCGGCCTGGCCTTGATCATGAAGGCGATGGGCCTCTTTAGCGACGTGGCCTTAGCCACGATCATCTTTATGACGGTGGCCCTGGGCGTGGTCATTGCCACTTTAAAGGAAAAAGAAATCCTCAGCCGGCCGATTGGGCAGACAGTGCTCTTAACGGCGGTTTTAGGTGAAGTGATCCCGCTTTTGCTGTTGACCATTTACTCCTCCATCAACGGCGGGGATGCGAAAAAGCTCTGGCTGATCGTTTTGCTCTTTGTGGCGGCCATCTTCTTGCTCAAAAGGTTCAAGCAGCCTTACATCTGGTTTAGCAAGGTGACCAAGGCCACGACCCAGCTGGATATTCGGCTAGCCTTTTTCCTGATCTTTGCCCTGGTTACGGTGGCTGAGCAGGTAGGGGCCGAAAACATCCTGGGTGCCTTTTTGGCCGGGATGGTCATGAAGCTGCTGGAGCCCAGCCAGGCCACTAAGGACAAATTAACGTCCATTGGCTACGGCTTCTTTATCCCCATCTTCTTCATCAAGACTGGGGTCAACTTAAACTTGAAGCTGCTCTTTGCTAATCCTCAGGCTTTGGCCCTGTTGCCGGTCTTGGTCATCTGCTTCTTCTTGGCTAAGGCCCCAGTTACCCTGGTCTACATGCGCTACTTTGACAAGCGAAATGCTTTTGCGGGCGGCTTTTTAACGGCAACGACCATTACCATCGTCTTGCCAACCTTGCAAGTTGCACGCAAGCTTAAGGCCATCACCAGCACCCAGTCCAGTGCCTTTATCCTGGCTGCGGTCATTGTCTGCATCGTCTGCCCGATCGTCTTTAATGCGACCTTTAAATTGACGCCAGCCGACAAGATCAAGGAAAAAGTTACGATCTTAGGCCTCAACACCCTGACAACCACGGTTTTCCAGGACCTGCACGATTCTTGGTACTCAGTGGAGATGCTGACTTGCAAGGAAGAAAACTACAACACCTATAAGAGCAAGATCAAGCAGCTGCAGCTTATGCCAGACGCTACGCCAGAGACGATCGAGCAAGCAGGCGGCTTTGATACGGACATCTTCGTTGCGGCCTACCACAATGACGAGATCAACTATGAAGCCGCCTTGGCAGCCAAGCGGGCCGGGGTCAAGCGGGTCATTGCCCGGCAGCGCCAGGCCCAGGCCGAGGTGGTCGACCAGCTGCAAGATGAAGGGATCGAAGTTTTTGCCTTCAACAACATCAGAGGCGCCATGCTGAGAGCCCTGATCGAATCGCCAGCCGTTTACCGGATCATCACCGACACCAACAACGCCCTTTACGACGTTGTGGTTAAAAATCCGCTCTATACTGGCCGGATGCTGATGGACTGGGACTTCATCGACGAAATCACTGTTTCGCGGATTCGCCGGGGCAACAAGTGGATTTCTCCGCACGGGTCCACGGTGATTGAACCGGGCGATGAACTGGTCTTCAGTGGCCCTTGGCGAGAAGCCGACCGGATCCACCAAATTTTGAGTCAGAAGTAATTTAAAACAAGGTTGTTGCCTTGGCTAAAGACCAAGTCGGGCTAGAAGAGTCCTATAGCAATAGGAAAGCCAGGCTCTAGTGATAGAGTCTGGCTTTTTACGTGGTCTAGATTTGGTAAGCAGCAAAACGCTTCTTGTCTTGTGGTGACAGGCGGGCAGAAACAGCGATGCCATCAGCTTGATAGTCTTCCTTTAAGACCCGGGCGTGCTGGTGGAGGTAGGCCAGGTCCTTGCCGGCTGTCAGCGGCAGGCGGAGGTCAGTAATTTGGTAGTTGTTGAAGAGGCGGCGGGTGATCAACTTGGCCAGGGCCTGAATGGATGCTGGCCGGGATCAAGGATATCTTGGTCATCTCCACGCCAGCTGACACTCCGCGCTTTAAGGAACTTTTAGGCGACGGGTCTCAATTCGGGATTAAGCTCACTTACAAGGTGCAGCCAAGTCCAGACGGCCTGGCTCAAGCCTTCACCCTGGGGGAAGACTTTATCAATGGCGAACCATGTGCCATGGTTTTGGGCGACAACATTTTTTACGGCAACGGCTTTACCGACCTTTTGGAAAAAGCTGCTCGTGACGCCGAAGCTGGCCAGGCAACCGTCTTTGGCTACTACGTCAACGATCCAGAACGCTTTGGCGTGGTTGACTTTGATGAAAACGGCAAGGCCATTTCCATCGAAGAAAAGCCAGAACACCCAAAGAGCAACTACGCCGTTACGATTGCGAATGTAGTCGGCACGAAGGTCGTCTTTGAACTGCCAGATGCCGAAGAAGCGTCTGGGTATTCAACGGCAACGAAGGCCCTGCTGGACATTGACAAGTTCAGCAAGCTCGGCTTTGTGGCTGACACGCGGCTGGGCGATGCCTTAACGGCAACGATGCGAATTTTAAAAGAAGATTGATCACAGGTGAGTCGCAAGACTCGCCTGTTTTTTAATAATAAACTAAATTACACGATCCCTGTAAAATACAGAGATCGTGTAATGGCAACTATTTAAGATTTTCTAAAATGTCTAACTTTTCTATGGCACTTCACAGTTGTAGAGAGCGTTTTTGTGTACCGAAATATTCGTGAAGATTAATGAAGGGCCGTGATAAAAGTGATCAAGGCAAAAATAATGCCGGGGAGGTTGGCAATAAAGACCGGCCAGTCTTTGTAGGTCTGCAGGAGGGCATAGGCGCACCAGAAGACGCTGTTGATGCAGGCAACCAGGGGCTGAACCGGGTTGCCGTACTGCCTGTGCAGGTTATTGGCGATCTGTGGCAGGTAGGAGACGTACATGGCAATCGACATGACACTGGCCACGCGGCCAACCAGCCGGGCTAATTTGGAATTATTCAAGTTAAAAACACCTTCTTGTCTGATACTTAAACTTATTGCTGCTAAGCCTGCAGCTGGTAAAGGGTGCTGTCAGCAATTATCCCGTCCAGGTCGAATCAGGCTTTTGTCCTTTCACTCATTAATGGGCTAGTAGTTAAAATTTGCTTCATCTTTGCCATTTCTTCTTCCGTGAAGTTGATGAAAGGCAGAATCGAGCTGACCTTGGCCAGGGACATTTCGCCAAAGTTCTTTTGACTGTCAGGATTTCTAAAGAAATTGATCGTGTCCGTAACCGTAGCTAATTTTTCCACCAGCTGGTCGTCAGCCATGATTTCGGCAATTGGGGAATCTTCCCGGTAATGGCCGATGAAGTCATGGTCTGGTTGGTAGCTGATCTCGTATCTGCCGCAAGTCAGGCTGAAGCTGGCACTTTGACTTTCCCCGTTAACTAGAACTGGACCTTGACTGGCGGCTGGCAATTTGACGTGGACGGTTTGGCCAAATGGAATCTCCACTTGCAGCTTGACCGTGTGCTGGTAGTCAGTTTCAATCTGGTAGGCCAATTTCAAGTCCCCGTAGCTTGACTGGTAGTGGCCGCTCATTTGCTTGAAGCGGTAGTCAAAGTTTGGCGCGAAGACAACTTCTTGGTAGCCGGGCGTGTGGTCTTTTAAGCCCAGCAGGTAGCGGTAGGCCCATTCCATGATGGCCCCAAATGAGTAGTGATTAAGTGAGTTCATCCCTTCAGGGTTCATCTTGCCGTCATCAAGCACGGAATTCCACCGTTCCCAGACAGTCGTCGCCCCGTGCTTGACCGCGTAAAGCCAGGAAGGATAGTCTTCGTTTAAGAAAAGCTTGACTGCCAAGTCATGAGCTCCATGTTCAGATAAGGCCTGGCAGATAAATGGCGTGCCCACGAAGCCAGTCTTCAAGTGGTCGTGGTCCTTACTCAAGCGGGTGATCAAGTCGCGCAAGATCCGGTCTTCTTGTTCCTTTTTGGCTAAAGAGAAGTATAGCGTCAAGGCATAGGCGGTCTGCGTGTCCAAGGCCAGGCGGCCAGTTGCCGTCAGGTACTCTGCTTGAATGGCGGCTTTGATCGCGGCGGCCTGCTTTTGGTAATGGTCCGCGTCTTCTTTAAAGCCCAGCAGGGCCGCACTTTGGCCTAAAAGCTTGGATGAGTAATAGTAGTAGGCTGAAGCAACAAAGTCTTCTTCAGTCTTGCCGGTTGGCAGACCTGGCACTTCTCCGTCTAAAGCCAGCCAGTCGCCAAATTGGAAGCTGCCAGTCCAGAGATTCTTGCTCTTGGTCTGCCGGCCAATCCAATCAACCCAGCTCTTCATGGCTGGATAGTTTTGCCGCAAAATGGCAGTATCGCCATAGGCTTCGTACATGTTCCATGGAATCGTCACGCTTGCATCGCCCCAAACGGCAGCCCCGCCTTCGGAATGGCCCAAAGAAGGAGCGTACATGGTCAGCATGCCGTCATGGTCAGCTTGTTCACAAGCCATGTCCCGGGCATACTTTTTGAAAAATTCAAAGACGTTCATGTTCAAAGCGGCTGTGTTGGAGAAGATATTGGCATCCCCGGTCCAGCCAAGTCTTTCATCCCGCTGTGGGCAGTCGGTCGGCACGTCGAAGAAGTTGGATTTTTGCCCCCAGACGATATTGGCAAAAAGGCGGTTGACCAATGGATTGTCGCTGGTCAGTGAGCCGCTTTCTGGCATTTGGGAATAAATCACCATGGCCCGGAAGTTTTCTCCCTTAACATGGCTTAAGCCGGTAACCTTGACATAGCGGTAGCCAAAGTAGGTAAAGTGGGGACGAACCCAGCCAGGCTTACCATCTGAAATGTAGTGGAAGCTAGCCCGGGCTTGTCGCAGGTTGCCCCGGTAGAAGTTGCCTTCTTGCAAGATTTCCCCCATTTCAAAGATCAGTTCACTGCCGGCCGGCGCGTCATTGTAGAATTCAAACAGTCCTGCCTGGTTCTGTCCAAAGTCCAGGACTGTTTCCCCAGCTGGGGTCTGCAAGACTTCCTTGACTGGCAAGACTTCATTGACCGTCAGCGGCAGGCTGAGCCGGTCAGCCAAGACTGCTTTAGAGTAAGACAGGACTTGGGCTTCCTGCCAGCCGGTAACCGGTAAGCTGGTATCCAGGTCTTCCCCGTAATAGATCCCGGATTTGGTTATTTGGCCGCTAGTGGTCAGCCAGGATGAGTCGGTTGCTACGACCGTTTGGCTGCCGTCCGCGAATTCCAAGTGCAGCTCAGCCAGCAGTCTTTGCTGGTCGCCGTAGGTGTTTTCCTGACCGCCGTCAAAGCCAATATTGCCCTTGTACCAACCGTCGCCTAAAGAGAAGATCAGATTGTGCTGGCCCAATTTCAAGCCACTGGTCAAGTCATAAGTTTGAACTTGGACCCACTTGTCATAATCGGTAAAGCCGGGTGCTAAAAATTCCTGGCCAATTTTTTTACCGTCAAGGTAAGCTTCATAGACCCCGAGGCCGGTCGCGTACAAGCGGGCCCGCTTGACGGGCTGGGTGACCACAACTGTCTTTTTAAAGAGAGTGTTGGCCAGGTCCTTGTCAGGATGGCCGATCCATTCGCCCAGGTAGTCTTCTTGCATCTTGCCTGTTTCAAAGAAACTGCTGGATGAAACTTCCGCTTGATTGCCGCGGACATAAACTGTCAAGCTGTAACGGCAGCGGGGTTTTAAGGTGAGATCTGGGCAGAAGTAGTTGTTTTGGTAAGACTGGTAGCCAGAATCATAAGCGACAGCTGCTTGATCATCAGTTATTACCAGCCGCTTTTCAACTGCTTGGTCTTGCTCAGCCTTTAAGCTGAATTCGATCCGCAAGCCAGTCAAGTCAAAACCGACCGGTTCTGTCATGTGGTTGACTAAAATTTGTGTGATTTCCATCTTTTTCTCCATATTACAGTTGGGTAAATAACTGGCCGCAGAAGGGATCAACCGGGCTCTTGCCACGGAAGTCATCTTGCCCAGTCAGTTTCTTAATTGTGGCTGTCACGCTGGCCGGGTTGCCAGTGTAGGCATTGATATAAGTTGACACGCTAGGGATGTCGAAGAGGTGGTAAGGGTTGGCGGTTGAGACAAAGACCGTTGGAATTGATCTCAAGAACCAAGGGGCATCTGCCGCCATCAAGTGGATCCAGTCCAGCCGGGTGGTCGTCTGGTTGGAGGCCGTTTCGACATTGGCCACGTACAAGGCTAAGTCGAATTTCTTTTCTAAGTCGCTGACCCCTTCTTCAAAAATTTCATGGAAGTCCAGCTTTTGCCGGTCAAAGAGGCTGACTTCAAAACCCAGCTTGGTCAACTGGTCATAGAAGAGCTGGCCGACATGGCCGCCTTCTTTAAAGCCGCCATCATCCTGGTCGCCTAAAACATAGAGGCGGATACGAGGATATTTTTCTGGGGTCAGAGGCAGGAGCTGGTCCCGGTCCTTGACTAAGGTTACAGCCTTTTGGGCAATTGCTGTGGCAATTTGTTCATGTTCAGCCAGCTTCAAGTCCAGCTGGTCAGGAATTTCCTGGATAAAGTTGCCTTCTTCATCCATCAGCTTCTGGGCCAGTTTGGTAGCCAGGATCCGGCTGACGGCTTCATCGACCCGGCTCATGGATAGCTTGCCGTCTTTGATGGCCTGGCGGATGTATTCGTAGTCTTCATCAATGTTCTTGTTGAAGAGGATCATGTCGATTCCGGCATTGATCGTGGCTGGCAAAAGTTCAGACCGCGGCATGACCGTGTTGTAGCCTAGCATTGGGGTGGCGTCAGTGATGGTCAGACCGTTGAAGCCCAATTCTTGCCGGAGCAATCCGTCAACTAAAAGCTTGGAAGAGGAGGCTGGACGCAGGTCTTGAGCCTTGATGGCCGGGTCCAGCTTCTTTTCCCAGGCTGGCAGCATGATGTGGGCAATCATTACGGCCGGGATGCCCTGGTCGATCAGGTCTTGGTAAATTGCCCCGTAGGAAGCGGACCAGGCGTCGGCTTCCAAGGAGTTGACTGAAGCCAAAAGGTGCTGGTCGCGTTCATCAACCCCGTCGCCAGGGAAGTGCTTGATGACAGGGATGATATTGTTGTCCTGCAGGCCTTGGGCCTGCTTTTTAGCAAAGGACAAAACTGTTTCTTGCTTAGAACCAAAGGTCCGGACGTTCATGATTGGATTGCGGAAATTTTGGTCCAGGTCAACGATTGGCGCGAAAGCCATGTTAGCAGCGACTTGGTGGGCTTCATAGCCGGCCACGTTGCCCAGCTCGTAAGCGGCATCCGGGTCAGCACTAGCGGCAATTTCCATTGGCATCCCCAGCCAGGTGCCTTCAGTTGCCAAGCCGTTGCCGCCAGATTCCAGGTTGGCCGCGATAAAGAGCGGGATCTGGCTGGCCTTTTGCAGGGCACTGACCTGCCGCTTGATCTTGGCCCCCTTGTCAGGCCGGTACATCATCCCGCCTGGCTGATACTTTTTGATAAAAGCAGCCAGGTCAGTCTGGTCCTCATCTTGGCCGATTACGAAGAAGAGCTGGCCGATCTTGGCTTCTAAAGACATTTCTTTGACTTGCTCTTGGACGCGGGCAATCTGTTCATCGTTTAAGTTAAAAGGCTTAGCGCTTAAATCTAGCATGAATAATCCTCCATCATTTTTCTTGTCAAGTTCATTATAGGCAAGCGGGATTTTCTGTGCTATCGTTAAAAGCAACAAGAACTATGGCCATTTCACAGATTTGTCAGGAGGGAGAAAATGAATCTAGAAATCCTTGAAAAGTTACGTGGCAGCAGCCAGCCCCGGGACTGGTCGGCTGTTCAAGATCAGTTTAAAGCTGATATTGCCGGCTATGAAGGCGGACAGCCAGTCTATAAATTCTACTCTACTTTGACGGACAATTTAGAAATTAATCCGCAATCGATCTCTATTTCCGTTCAGCCGCAGAATTCTTATATTCCTTTCCATGTTCATAACTGCGCGGAAATGACAATTCCGCTTTTAGGCAGCTGCACGGTGATCGTTCAAGGCAAGAAAATCAAGCTGGACCAGGAAAGTATCATTATGGTCGGGCGGGGAGTACCGCACCGGGTTGAAGATACGGCAACTGGTGCCATTGTAGTCAATCTGGCCTTGAAGGATACGGCTTTTTCCTTGAATGACTTAAATTTCATGCTTCATTCAGGCAGTCCCCAGTCAATTTCTCATGTACTGATGTCACTGATCAGCAGCGGCAGCGAGCAGGAAGCCAAGTACCTGCTTTTTCAGACGGAGCATGACCCTAAAATTACAGCCGTGATCTACGATATTATCGCTGAGTACTACAATAACGATGTCCAGGCTAACCAGATCATCCGCTTTGACCTCTTGGGCCTCTTCTCTCGCTTGATACGTCTGGCCTACCAGAAGTCCAGCGCGGTTGAGACTGACCAGAAGACCAACAAGGGGACCGACATTTTGGACTTTCTGCTTTATATTGAAAAGAACTACCAGCAGATCACACTGGAGCAGATGGCTAAGGAGTTCGGCTACAACCCCAATTACCTGTCGGCTTATCTGAAGAAGTATACGGGGCAGACCTTTATCAAACTGGTTCACTTGCAACGGATCAATGTTGCCGCGGAATACCTGACCTATACCAGCGGGTCGATTGAAAAGATCGCGACCAAGGTTGGCTATGAAAATCCGTCCTATTTCTACAAGATTTTTAAAAAGTACTTTAAGTGCTCACCCAAAGACTACCGGCAAAGACAACAGGAAAATGAATAGTAAAAACTCCGTCAATTTATTTGACGGAGTTTTTTGACAAAAGAAAGCTTGATATGGCGGAATTTATAGCAGGTGTTTTCGAGAAATTAATGTTGGCTAATAGGGAGTAATCTGGGAAATGGATATATGTCTGCTGTCGTTTGGATATAGTGCAAGCGGTTTAGGCCCGCTATAATTAATCCAGAAATCGAGGAAATAAGCCGTACCTGGCTGAGAAAGGATTGAATGTCATGAATAAAATGAAAACCAGAATAGGCGTTGTCAGTATGGCGACTCTGGCAATGTCGGGGAATGTTGTCGGCTCGGCGATCGCTGCCATTTCCCAATCATTTCCGCATACGCCGATCTCAACGATCCAGCTTTTAACTACCTTGCCTGGTTTGGGATCACTCTTAATCACTTTGGTGGCTGGGCAGATGGCCATGCACATCTCTAAGAAGAAGCTGGTTTTGCTAGGGGTAGCTTTAGTTACTTTAGGCGGGGTAATTCCAGCTTTTTGGAACAGTTCTATTGTCTGGCTCTTAGTCTGCTCACTGGTGCTGGGTATGGGGGTTGGCTTTATCAATACGGTCAACCCAATGCTGCTGACGGAATATTTTGAAGGCGAAGACCGGTCTTCTATGATGGGGATCAACAACGGGATGACGTCCTTGGGGTCAACGGTTTTGACGGCTGTTGGTGGCTTTCTAGGGGCCAAAAACTGGCACAACCTGTACTGGGTTTATGCTTTTGGCTTAGTAGTCTTCTTGTTAGTTTTGTTCTTGTTGCCAAATGATAAGCCGGTTAATATGGCAGATGGCGGCAAGAAGGAATCAACTTGGCAGATCCTCAAAGGCTTGAACGGTAACGTTTTCTGGATCTACTTGGCTGTGTTTATCTTGGGTGTAGCTTACACGGCTTACATGGCAAATCTGTCAATCATTGTTTCTGCCAAGAACTTGGGCGGAACTGCTGTTACTGGGATGATCAGCGCGGTTGGTAACTTTGTCGGAATTTTTGCCGGTTTAGGCTTTAAGTATGTCAGAAAGGCAACCAAGCCAAACACTTTGGCAGCTGGCTTTGGCTTTTTGGTAATCACTTTAGCCTTAACTTACTTTACTAACAATGTGATTCTTTTGGCTGTTGCCTCTGCTTTCTCAGCAATTACGATGGTAACGGTAATGCCAACAGCAACCTTCATGCTGTCAATGCTTTCTGAACCTAAGCAAGTTCCAGCCGTTATGTCAGTTTTTGCCTTCATCAACGGGTTGAGCGCAGCAATTGCGCCAAAATTGATCGGCTGGCTGCATGTCCCAGCTGGTGCTCCTTCATTCGTCTTTGCTGGTGCATTGGCAATGGTAGTAGTCATTGCCTTGCTGGTAACTGGCTTTGAAAAGAAGGTTGAATCAGGTAGCTTATTAAAAGCTGAAGCCTAAGCAAATAGTTGCCGTAAAAAGATATAATGCCCTCTTGGAATATGCTCTCAATTTCCAAGGGGGTTTTCGTTTGCCCAAAAATCTTAAAATTGCATTTTTGCGGGAAAAAGAGGGAGTACTTCAATTCCTTTTTTATCAAAATGGTATTTTTGACAAAAAATAATGCTAAAAAGTACTAGAAATGCTATTATAAATTGCTAAAAAAGTGATTTTGAGCAAAAAGAAAGGATGAAACCCGAAGCATGGCGAGTTTCATCCTTAATAATGTGTTTTCGAAATTTACTTGCTTTTTTGCCAGCTGCTGAGGATTTCTTCCAGGTCAATAGCGGCAGTATTAGGGAAGCAGATGTCGGCATGGAGTTCGTCTTGCTTGCCAACGCCGACCGCGTAGCTGCCGGCAGCCTTGATTGCGGTGATCCCAGCAGCCGAGTCTTCAAAAGCGATGCAGTCTTCTGGTTTGCAGTTGACGTCTTTAGCAGCAGCCAGGAAGATGTCTGGAGCTGGTTTGCCGCAGCGCACTTTGTGGGGATCAGCGATTGCTTCAAAGCTGTCACTTAAACCCAGCTTTTCAAGAATCAAGGGCGCGTTGTGGCTGGCTGAAGCCAGAGCAAGATGGAAATCCTTTTTTCTAAGCTCAGCCAATAAGTCTGAGATCCCCGGCAGAATGCCTTGCTCGTTTAAATCCGCCAGTGATTGCCGGTAGAGGTCATTTTTTTCATCAGCCAGATGAGTGAATTCTTCTTTGGATACGGTCAAGTTCAGACCGGATAAAATTGCGTTTAAGGAGTCCACCCGGCTCAAGCCCTTGGTTTGGGCCAACAAGTCAGCTGGAACATCTTGGTTAAAGTGCTCCTGGATCAATTTCCGCCAAGCGTGCAAGTGGTAAACTGCCGTGTCAGCGATCACGCCGTCTAAATCAAATAAAGCTGCTTTAGTCATATAACAATCCTCCGTTTTATTACTCATGGATTTTATTATAAGTAGAGTGGCTTTTGGAAACTATGGTCAAAGTAAATAAGAATCATGCTCATTTTACAGTTCTTTTGGGGATGTAAGAATTTCTGCCAAAAAGGACATTGACTTGCGGGATGCAAAGAAAAATCTTAGCGGTGAATTATCAGCCATTAAGCCATATACCGAGGTTTAAACAAGTAATTTCTTGATCCAGATCAAGGCCTCGCGAATCTATCCAAGCTACAATAGCCTTATCCTAAAGATGAGGTGACTCAAATGACTGAACAAGACAAGCTGAAAGACCGGCTGACGCCAATGCAATATAAGGTAACGCAGAATGCAGCAACTGAACCGCCTTATACCGGTGAGTATGACGATTTCTTTGAAAAAGGCATTTATGTTGACGTGGTCAGTGGAGAAGCTCTCTTTTCCTCTTTGGATAAGTACAATTCTGGCTGCGGCTGGCCAGCCTTTACCAAGCCGCTTACCAAACTTACCCAGCGCCGGGATCAGTCTTTTGGCATGGAAAGAATTGAAGTCCGCAGCCGCCAGGCTGATTCCCATCTGGGCCATGTCTTTACCGACGGTCCCTTGGACAAGGGGGGCTTACGCTACTGCATCAACTCCGCTGCCCTCAAGTTTATTCCTTATGATCAGCTGGAAGCAGCCGGCTATGGTGAATACAAGGAACTGTTTAATTGTAGCCAAGTTGAAAAAAAGACAAACAATACAAGTCAGACAATATAAGACAAAAAATCCCAAGATCATTGATCTTGGGATTTTTTATTTGCCTGTGATTTTAGTTTAGCCGTTTTGTGCGTCATTTAAAACCTGGATGACCTCCAGACTGTGCTGGAAGGCCCGGTCGCAGGCCAGTTGGTCGCGGTTATCCATCATTTGAACAAAAGCTGCAAATTCCGGAATCATCCGGTGCTTGACGGAGAGTTTTTTCTCCTCATCTTGGCCTGCACCTAGGTCCAGCCGGTAGGAAGCAAGAGCCCCAGGGCTGCCGGCAAAGGAGATGAAGCCCTTCTCCCCGGCAATTAGGGATTGGTTCTTGAAAAAGGCTTGGGAGTCTTTGGCCGCGGTTAGAGTAGCCTGCTTGTCTTCGTAAGTCAAAATTAAGATACCGGAAGTGTCCACGTTCTTTTGCATGTTTGGATAGTAGTGGACAGCCTTTGGGGCTCCAAACAAGGCGGTTGCCAAGTGGATGTTGTAGACGTTTAAGTCAAGGAGGGCCCCGCCGCCCAGCTTGGGGTTAAAGGCAGGCAAGATTTCCCCTTGCAAAAAGGCATCGTAGCGAGAGGAGTACTGGGTGTAGTTGAGGCTGACCACGTGGACGGGTCCGATTTTTGCCAGGTCTTTCTGCAAGGCCTGAAAATTAGGCAAGTAAACCGTGGTGATGGCTTCTGCGATCAAGCCGCCGTGCTCGTCTGCCGTCTTCTTTAGATCTAGCGCCTCATCAGGCGTAAAGACAAAGGGCTTTTCACAGATAACGTTCTTGCCGGTTTCGAGGCTGTCTCGGCACATCTGGTAGTGCATGGACGGAGGAGTTGCCACGTAAACCGTATCAACGTCTGGATCTTTCAACATTTCCAAGTAGTCGTCATAGCACTTATGGATATGATATTTCTTTGCTAAATCTTGGCCCACCAGGGCTGACCGCTTGGTGGTGGCGATGGCAGCTAATTCTAGCCCCGGGATGGGCAAGGCTGTTAAAAAGTCGTGGACGATTTTGCCGCTGCCGATAATGCCTAATTTCATCTTGTGTCTTTTCCTTTCTTTTTTATTTTGATTTAAAAATTACTTGTTCAGCTTAGTGATGTCAACTGAGTTCTTCTTCACCTTTTCCGGCAAGGTCAATTGCTTTCCTTGGTTAATCTTTAAAAGAGACAACTTGGTCGTGGTCGCCTTTTGCTTGCCTTGAGGCTGATACTTGGCGGTCAATTTGACTCCGGTCAGGTAACCTTTTTTGTTGAGCAGGATCGTCATCTTGATCTGCTTGACTGTGGCCTTGACCATGCTAGCGTCGCTAGTTAGGGTCGCCAAGCCGTCTTTTTCGGTGATGTCCTGCCACAAGTTTTTGTTTTTGCCCGTATAGGTCAACTGGTAGCCAGAAGCGGTAGAAGCCACCTTAAACAGCTTGGCTGACTGCTTGCTTAAATAGAGCTGGTCCATTTTTTTGATGGTGGCTTGGAACTGCTTGATGGTGGTATATTGGCTCAGCTGGGCCTTGTACCAAGCAGCTTGCTGGCCCTTTAAGTACTTGACGTAGGCGTAGTCGCCCTGGACCCACATGTTGATGGTCTGGTCGCCTTTTTCCGTTAGTTTGGTCTTCATTAAAAAGGGTGACCGCTGGTAGCTGACTTGCCCATAGAAGTGCTCGCTGCTCGATTTTTCGTCCAGTTGCAATTGGAAGTTTTGGATGTCGGTCTTTTGGGCCTTTTTTAAAAGTGCTTGGCTGCTAGGCTGGCTGCAGCCGGTTAGCATGAATAGTGCTAAAAAGAGCCCGGCAAACAGGCTTAAAAACTTGCCTTTTTTCTTATTCATTAGTAATCAGCCTCCTTTGACTACAATTTTAGCAAATTGGCGGGGGATTGGTAAAATTGAGGTTAGAAAATTCGCTTTTTTTCGGTCAAAGACTTTGAAAAGCGGGCGATAGGCCGTATAATATTTAGTGAAACGTTTAATTTGCTAAAGGAGATTTTTCATGTCTAAATTAGTTTTAATCCGTCACGGTCAAAGTGAATGGAACCTTTCAAACCAATTTACTGGTTGGGTTGACGTTAACCTTTCAGACAAGGGTGTTGAAGAAGCAAAGAAGGCTGGTCGTTTGATCAAGGAAGCTGGTTTGGAATTTGACCAAGCTTACACTTCAGTTTTGACCCGTGCCATCAAGACTTTGCACTTTGCATTGGAAGAAAGTGGCCAACTTTGGGTTCCAGAAACTAAGACTTGGAGACTGAACGAACGTCACTACGGCGCATTGCAAGGCTTGAACAAGGCTGAAACTGCTGAAAAGTACGGCGACGAACAAGTTCACATTTGGCGTCGTTCATACGACGTTTTGCCACCAGTTTTGGCAGACGACTCAGAATTCAGCCAAGCTAACGACCGTCGTTACGCAAACTTGGACCCACACATCGTTCCTAAGGCAGAAAACCTGAAGGTTACCTTGGACAGAGTTATGCCATTCTGGGAAGACCACATTGCTCCAGACCTGTTGGCTGGCAAGAACGTGATCATCGCAGCTCACGGTAACTCACTCCGTGCTTTGACCAAGTACATTGAAAACATCTCTGACGAAGACATCATGGATGTTGAAATGAAGACTGGTGAACCAGTTGTTTACACTTTCGACGACAAGTTGAACGTAGTAAGCAAGGAAAAGTTGGACTAATTCCTTCTTTCCTTAAGAAAGCAGAGCTTAGCTCTGCTTTTTTTCTTGCTCATTTTTTGCCTTTTAATCTTCTTTTTACCCAAAGTTGACACTGCCTAATGATAAATGTTAGCTTGTAAGAGAGAAAACTTGATTTTTGATCATTAAAGGAAGGCTAGATTTTTACAATTTCGATAAGAAAGTTTGAAATATGTTAAGCTAGCGGTACTTTTTTGCTACAATAATGACTAATGTACATTTTTTGAATTTAGGTAATTAGGCTATGAACAAAAAAGAGCAAAAAACATTTCCTGAAAGTCGGGTACAGGCGAAAAAACGCAAGAAAAAGCTGATCAGAAACTGGATCATCGGCATTTTGGCTGTAGTCTGCGTGGCGATTGCCGGCGCCGGCTTTTACGCTTCCCACCTTTATAAGACCGCCGAAAATGCGGCTAACAAGGCTTACGACAAGGAAAATGCTGTTAAGACTACTTACGGTGAATTTAACGGCAAGAATTCCTTTGCTGTCCTGCTTCTAGGGACCGATACGGGGGCTTTGGACCGGACGGAAAAGATGGGGAATACTGATACCATCATCGTCGTCGTGGTCAATCCTAAGAAGAAAAATTACACGATGATTTCTATTCCGCGGGATACTATGGCGGACATGGTGGGGGACGACTCAGACGACGTGCAGAAGATCAATGCGGCTTACTCCATTGGCGGGGCCAAGATGACCATGAAGACCGTCTCCAGCCTCTTGAACATTCCGGTCAAGTACTACGCCTTGGTCAACATGAAGGGGCTGATGAAACTGGTCAGCTACGTTGGCGGGATCTACGTGACGCCAACTCTAACCTTTACTTACAGCGGCTTCCCGTTTAAAAAGGGCGTGCGCCAGCACCTGAATGGGCAAGCGGCCCTGGCTTACAGCCGGATGCGTTATGACGACCCAGAAGGGGACTATGGCCGGCAGAAGCGGCAAAGAGAAGTCATTACCAAGCTGGTTAAGAAGCTGGCAACGACGGATTCCCTGCAAAACTTCACCAAGATTGCAGATACCTTGTCAACAAACGTGAAGACCAACTTGAGCTTCTCAGCCCTAAAGTCAATTTTGGCTAATTACTCCAACTGTACGTCGGCTAGTGACAGTGACTACCTGCACGGCTACAGTGCCTACATCGATGATGCAGCTTACCAAATCGCGTCAACCAGCGAATTGCAGCGGGTGTCCAACAAGATTAGAAAGCTTTTAGGCTTGAAGACCGAAACCATTTCTAACCGGGAAACCAAGCTCAACACGCTCAACATCGCTAACGGTTTTAACTTCAATTCTAGCAAGACGCAGAACTACACGATCTATTCTGAATCAACGACGACTAGCGAAGTTGAAAAGAAGAAATCATCTTCATCATCAAGTTCATCTTCAGCGAATAAGACTAGTCAAAGCAGCCAATCCGATTCGCAAACGGCGTATAATACTAGTAGCAATAGTTCTACTGGCTATAGCACTAATTACTATTCGAATTACACCTATAGCTACAGTACCAATCCATTCTCAGGAGGCTACTAGTGGAAGCGAAGATTATCGCCGTGCTGATTGGCTACGTTTTTGGCAACTTCATGAGTGCCATGTTCGTCGGCAAGTTTTATTTGCACCGTGACCCCACCAAATTTGGGTCTGGCAATCCTGGTACGGCTAACGTGGGAGCAGTTTTTGGCAAAAAAGCCGGCATTATGACTTGCGTCGGCGACTTGCTAAAAACTTTGCTGGCGATTGGCCTGGTTTACGCCATCTATCGCCAGCATTTATTAATTGCCTATACGGGCTTAGGGGTGGTCATTGGCCACTGCTTCCCGGTCATGAACCACTTTAAGGGCGGCAAGGCCGTGGCCGTGATGGCCATGACTACTGTTTTGTATGATACCAAGGCAGGGCTGATCACTTTGCTGATCGCCCTGTTTTTAACGGCTGTCATGCAGAACCTGACCATCCCGCCGCTAGTGTTCATGCTGCTGTTTAGCGGCTATGAACTGACTAAGTCAGTGGAGGCTGGCGTGATCTTTTTGATCATTACGGCAATTATGGCTTACAAGTTCAAGAAAGACATCTATGACTTTTTCACTGGCCATGGCAAAAAAGTGGATATTTTATACAGTATCAAGAAGAAACTTGGGATTCTAAAGTGAATCTTTAGCTTTTCTTCTTATTTGCCGGGTATAATGAAAAAATGAAAATGTGAAAGAAAGAGGATTAGTCAGATCACAATGAGTGAACCAAAACAATCTAATAAAAAACACAACTTGTTGAAGATCGGCTTTTTGGTCATTGCGGCACTAGTCATTTTGCTGCAGATGTTTAATTTTAAACACTCAATGCTGAAAAGCTCGATCACTTATCTGCGCTATTTGCCAACTACTGCTGAAAGCGCGACTTATTGGTTCTTGCCAATGGTCTTTGGGGCAGTCTTTAGCAAGAAGAAGCTGCGCTTTAACGAGGGCTTTAAGGCCTGGGCAGTCATGGAAGCAACCTTGATTGTCTACTACCTGGTCTACTTCATTATGAAGCCGGCTCAGCTCAATGCCTGGCTTTTCTGGGGCATCTTCTTCCCGATTTTGACCTCAACTTCTGTTTTAATGACCGGGATTGTCTTTGGTCTGTTAGTGCAGCCGGTTATCTATGATTGGCAGGAAAAGTTTAGTCACAAACAGAGTTTGATCATCTTGACTGGCTTGACCTTCTTAGGCTTTGCCTTGTCAGCTGGGACCTACTCACTGAATTATTCAATTTATGGTCTCTACCTGATCCTGCCTTTTGCCTGGGGGATGTTCTTAGGCCGGATCAAATGGACTGCTAAGAGAACGATTTTGTCCATTTTGGCTGGGGCAGTTTCCTTTGCCTTTGTCATTGTCGGCGTTCCGGGCTTTAACGCTGTCTATTGGTCTCAAATCTTGTCTGGCCACGCCATCACGACTTCTTGGAACGACCAGTTCTTGATCAACGTGACGTCACCATTCATCTTTTTGCTGTCTTTGGCAGCTTTTGCCATTGCCCAAAAGGCCATCAAGACCTTGGAAGAAAGAGACCTAGGCTTTTTGGTCATCTTGATTATCTTTATGCAGGCACCAGCGGCAAGCAAGTTCATGTCATCCTTGAAATATGGTACGGGTAGCAGACAGCTCAACCGCTTGATCACGATCTTGATCATGTTTGCGATTGCGATTGTCTGGCATTTTGTCTTAGACCGCTACCTCTTCCGCTTCAAGCCGGTCAAGCGAATGAATAAGTTCTTGTATGAAACCAAGAGCTTTGGGGAAGTTGCGGAAGGCAGCTTCAACCGGGCTTGGGGCTTTATCAAGTACCACCGAACCAATCTTCTTACTTGGGCCTTTTTCTTTGTTTTGACTTTTGCCTCCTTCTTGATTGAATCTGACAATATGCGGATTCAGATTTCTACGGCGGCAAACGTTAACGCGGTTGTTTGGCTGATTGGGACGAAGCTTGGGGCATTGATTTTGACGACAATCTTTGTCGATGCCTTCTTCACTATCCTGTATTTCTTAACGACCCGTTACTGGCTATCAATCATTACTACTTCTACCATCGTTTTGGCCTGGGCGATTGCCAACAAGATCAAGCTGGATCTGCGTGGTGAGCCAATTTACCCAAGTGAATTGTCAGAAGTAACTAATGCCGACAGCTTGCTGAGCATGATCGGCGGGCAAAAGACCTTGGTCATGATCTTGATTGGCTTAGCTATCGTCATTGCCTTGATCGTCTTTTGCGAAATCAAGTTTAAAGTTAAGAAGCGTGGCAACTGGAAGCGGCGCGGCTTATGGGCCCTGGCCAGCTTAGCCTTATTCATGACGCCAATGTGGTTCAACCACCAAGGCTCTGTCATTTACCGGATCAGCCGGGCTTTTGATAACAAGCAATCCTTCAGAAACCCTGAAAGAGATATTCAAGTTAATGGTCCAATCTTAAACTTCTTGAACTACATTGACTTGCAGATCATGGACAAGCCAGAAAACTACTCAAAGAGCCAAATTACCAAGCTCTACCAGAAGTACCAAAAGCTGGCTGACCAGATCAACAAGACAAGAAAGAATAACCTGTCTGATCAAACGGTTATCTTCAACCTGAGTGAAAGTTTCATGGATCCAACCACCTTCCCAACCATTAAGTTTGCCAAGGGTACCAAAGATCCAATCCCATACATTCACTCATTAAAGAGCTCAACCACTTACGGGACCATGCTGAGTGCCGGCTACGGCGGCGGTACCGCCAACATGGAATGGGAATCATTGACTGGCTTTAACATGGGTGCCTTCAGCACGAGCTTGACTCCTTATGTGCAAGTTGTACCGCAATACAAGTACTACCCAACCATTGGGGCCAACTTCACTTACTCTTCAGCCGTTCACCCATTCATCGGGACTTACTACTCTAGAATTGAAGACTACAAGCGGTTTAAGTTTAACAAGTTTGTCTACATCGGTTCTAAGTACAAGATCATTGACCAAAAGAAGCTAGGGACCAACTCTTACAACTCTGACTTCACCACTTACGCTAACGGCTTGAAGCAGATCAACTCCCGCAAGAATGGTCAGTTCATCAACCTGATTTCTATTCAAAACCACATGCCATACAACAACTGGTATCCAAAGAACTACTACGCTGGTAAGATCTCAGGTGACCTCTTCAGCGATGGTGACGTGCGGACCCAGATGGCAACCTACGTCATGGGGACCCACTACACTGACCAAGCGGTTAAGAAGTTCATCAAGCAGATTGACAAAATTAAGAAGCCAATCACTCTGGTCTTCTACGGGGACCACTACCCATCCATTGTTTCTCAATCTTACACGTCTAAGTATCCAGTTGAAATGCACTCAACGCGCTACTTCATCTACTCTAACAAGTATGCGCGCCAGCACGGGGCTAAGGCCAAGCTGACTTCTAAGACCAACTACGTCAACACTAGTGACTTCATTGCCATGATGCTGGAACAAAGTAATAGCAAGGTGACGGCATACCAAGCCTTGTTAACGGAAGTGCACAAGAAGCTGCCAGCTTTGACCATTTCTTACTCTGACGACTCCGGCTTCACGCTGGTTGACCAAAAGGGCAAAGAAGTTGATCCAAAGACCTTGACCAGCTCACAGCAAGCTCTGCTGAAGGATTACGAACTGATCCAATACGACATGACTGCCGGCAGCGCTTATGCTTTGAAGGTTAAGGGCTTTTACACGATGAAAAGCAATAAATAGCAATTAAGGCTATTCAGATTTTTTGACAGGGGACAAGTTTGAGCTTGTACCCTGTTTTTGTAATTAGGGGGGTGCTTATGCAAAAACAGCGAATCTGGTATTTAGATTATTTGCGCATAATTGCAATTTTAGGCGTAATTACTATTCACGTGTCGACTTCCTTAAATTTCTACCAGCAAGACTATCAAGGACTGAATTGGCAGCTACTAAACTTGTTTGACGGAGTGAGCAGGATCAGCGTACCGCTTTTTATCATGATTTCTGGGGCATTGTTTTTAGATCCTGCTTTTGACTTAACGCTGAAAAAGCTGTTTAAAAAGTACCTGGCTAAGATTGCGGTCGTTTATGGCTTTTGGCAGGTCTTTTACTGCAGCTGGGCTTATTATAGCAAGGGCTATGATTTATTGACCGTGGTCAAGTATTTAGTCGCTAGCTATGATCACTTGTGGTATCTGCCTATGATCGCAGGCTTATATCTGGTAACGCCTTTTTTGCGAAAAATCGTGCGCAATCGTCAGCTGCTTGAATACTATTTGCTGCTGGCCCTGATCTTTGCCTCTGTCTTGCCAACCTTGCTGGATTTGCTGAACAATTATCCGTTTCCAATCAAGCACTTGAAAGACCTATCGCAGTCTTTGATGCGTTTTTTGGGGAAGATGAACGTCAAGCTGGTGATGGGTTATAGCGGCTATTATGTGGCAGGATACTATTTCAGCCGGGCTCATCTGACCAAAAAGCACCTTTATCTGGTTCAGGTGCTAGGCGTTATAGGAGCTACTGTCACGGCGGTCTTGAGCGGCTATTTAACGGTCTTGACCGGTAAGCTAAAACTAGACTTTTACAGCTATACGTCCTTTTTCACTTTATTAGCAGCGACTGCGGTCTTTTTGACTTTGTCTCAGCTCAAGCCGCTTCCGCGGTGGGAGGGACCTTTAAAAGAAGTGTCTCAGTCGGTTTTGGGGATCTACTTACTACACCCATTGGTGCTCTTTTACCTGAGCAAGACCAGCCTATGGACGGTGACGTTAAAGTGGTCCTGGCTGTTGCCGGCAGCCGTTTTGACAGTATTTTTCCTAACCCTTGCTTTGGTCTATCTGTTAAGAAAGAGCAGTTTTTTGAGGCGATATTTGCTGTAGCAGGCTTGACCTTGGCGCGGAATCATGGTATTTTTATGTTTATAAAACGCCAGAAAACAGTAGGAGTTTGACTCAGCGTTCAGAGAACTAGCGGGTGGTGCAAGCTAGGCAGGTCAAATGGCCGAAATACGGCGCGGGGCAAGGGCCTCGTTAATCTCCCTTGGTAAGGCACAATTGTGCAAACGTGGGTGGTACCACGGCTAAAGCAGAACTTAGTCGTCCCTTGGATCGATGATCCAGGGGGCGTTTTTTATTGGAGGTAAAAATGGCTAATTTTGACATTTTGGAAGATTTGAAATGGCGCGGCGCCATCAACCAGGAAACTGACGAAGAAGGCTTAAGAGACTACTTGGCCAAGCATGACGACCTGGCTCTTTACTGCGGGACCGACCCAACTGGGGATTCGCTGCACATTGGGCACTTGATTCCCTTCATGATCCTGAAGAGATTCCAATTGGCCGGCTACAAGCCAGTGATCATCATTGGTGGGGGTACCGGGTCAATCGGTGACCCATCGGGCCGGTCTACGGAACGGGTTTTGCAATCAGAAGAAACCATCCACAAGAACGAAGAAGCCTTGACTAGCCAAATGGTGAAGCTTTTTGGCACGGAAAACTTCCGCATCGTCAACAACCGCGAATGGTTGGGCAAGATGACCCTGCTGGAATTCCTCCGCGACTACGGCAAGCTCTTCCAAGTCAACAACATGCTGAACAAGGAAGTGGTAGCTAGCCGCTTGGAAAACGGGATTTCCTTCACTGAATTCTCCTACCAAATCCTGCAGGCCATCGACTTCTACATCCTGAATCGGGACTACGGTGTGCAAATGCAGATCGGTGGGGCCGACCAGTGGGGCAACATCACGGCCGGTATCGACTTGATCCACCGCTTGGAAGGGGCAGACCGGCCAGCCTTTGGCTTGACCATTCCGCTGATGCTGAAGGCTGATGGGACTAAGTTCGGCAAGTCAGCTGGCGGTGCCGTTTGGCTGGACCCAGAAAAGACCAGCCCTTACGAATTCTACCAATTCTGGATCAACCAAGATGACCGCGACGTGGTTAAGTACCTAAAGTACTTTACTTTCCTCAGTCACGAAGAAATCAACGCCTTGGAAGAAAAGGTTAAGACTGAACCTTGGAAGCGGGAAGCTCAAAAGAAGCTGGCTGAAGAAGTAACCAAGTTCGTGCACGGCGAAGCAGGCCTGGCGGAAGCGCAAACCGTTACTAACGCTCTGTTCTCTGGCAACGTTAAGGAATTGACGACTAAGCAAGTGGAAACTGCCTTGGCCAAGGCGCCAAGTGCTGATGCCACTAGCGAGAAGAAGAACCTGGTAGACTTTTTGATCGATACTAAGATCGAAAGCTCCAAGCGCCAAGCCCGTGAAGACATCAACAATGGTGCCATCTACGTTAACGGCGACCGGGTACAAGATGTGGACTTCGTCGTTGACCCAGCTGCTGCCTTTGATGGCAAGTTCGTCATCATCCGCAAGGGTAAGAAGAAGTACACTTTGGTTCACGTAAAGGACTAATTGCAATGGGAAAAGGACTCGTTCTAGTTGAACGGGTCCTTTTTTGAGTGGATATTGACCAAAATTGGCTCAGCTAAATTGCTTTTTGAAAAAAGCTACACAGAATCATACTCAAGTAACCGATGGTCCGGCCCAAAGTTTACTCAACTGGGTTGATTTTTAAAAAAAGCTGCACAGAATCATACTCAAGTAACAGAGACGGTGGCCCAAAGTTTACTCAACTAGGTTTTTTTAAAAAAAAAGGTGCACACAAACTTACTCAAGTAACAGATGACCTGGCCCGAAACTTACTCAACTAACGTATGCTGCAGGCCGGTTGAGTAAGATCATGAGCAGCATTTTGTTTACTTGAGTAAGATCATGAGCAGCTTTTTGTCTACTTGAGTAAGTTTTTGAGCAACATCTCCCACAGTTGAGTAAGTTTTTGTGCAGGACCTCAGCCCTACAGTCAATCGGCCTCCGCCATGGCCTGGGGCACGATCACTTCGGCGGAAAAAGTGCCGTCTGTACATTCCAGGGTTAACCGGCCCTGGTAAGCGTCCAGGCTGCGGCGGACATTGGTCAGGCCGATCCCTTCAAAGTCCGTAGCCGACGTATCGACTTCGTCCTTGGTCTGGTTGACTACGTTGAAAACCAGGGTCCGGCCAGCAAAGCGGACCGTTGCCGTCACCTGGTGGTCGCCGGCGCTGCTAGCCGCTTGAGCCGCGTTTTTGAGCAAGTTGGCAAAAATAATGGTCAAATCAACCGGCTTGATGGTCAGACGGGGGATGATCCCGGTCCAGGCAAAGCTGACGCCTGGGTAGCGACTGGCCAGGTCAGCCAAGATGGCATTGACGGTCAAGTTGCCGGTGTCGATCAACTTTTGGTTAAAGCTAGCATCGCTGGCTAAGTCCTCGATATAGGCGGTCAGTTCACCGTAGTTGCCGCTTTGGGCCAAGGCCTGCATGGTGACCAGGTGCTGGCGAGCGTCGTGGCGGAACTTTTTGGTTTCTTTTTCCCGGGCTAGCAGGGACTCGTAGTAATTTTCTTCCAGCTTAAACAGCTGCTTTTGCTCGTCCATCTGGCTTTGGGCCTGCCAGAGGCCGACCTGCTTGTTCAGTAAAAAAGTTGTCAGCAGCACGGTCATGCCGGCCAGGGCGCTGGTCAAAAGGCTGAGCGACTGGTACCGGGTCTTGAGCCAGGCCAGGGCAATCGTTGCGGCTAACAGGGCGACTTCCAAAAAGAGGGTTAGTCCGTTAGCCTTTTTGCCAGCAGACCAGGTAGCTTGGCTGGCAAAAAGCAGGTAGACCAGGCTCAGGCAAACCAGGCCTTCATAGATCAGACTTGAGCCGAGCAGCTGGCGCAAGGCCAGGGTCAGGCTGACTAAGATGCTGTAGCTGACCAGGTTTAGCCAGTCCTGCCGGCTCATTTTGTCTAAAAATAGGCGGAGGCAGGCCAAAAGAATGAAAAGGATCCCTTCAAATTTCAGGGAAAAGATGGGTGCAAAAGCCGCGGTAACGACTAGCCCCAAGAGGTAGAGCCCAACTAGCCAGCGCGCCTTGATTTTTTGGGCAAAAAGGTAGATGGCAGCTAGGTAGAGGTTTGTAAAGGCGAGCAGCAGCAAGAGCAGGTTTAAAATGGCTGTGCTGTGCTCAGTGATAAAAGCATAAATGTTCATGGTCGTTCTCACTTGTTAAATACACAACTTTTTGTTTTCGATATCTTTTATTTTTCTGTTTACAAGGGCCGGGCATGGTAGCGCAGGTAGTCCAGCCAGCTCGCTTCCAAATCTTTCCGCTTGCGGCGGGGGATGGCTACTTCCTGGCCCTGGTCCAGCAGGACCGCTTTATTAGTTAAAGAAGAAATGTGGCTGAGGGCCAGCAGGTATTGCCGGCTAAGACGGAAAAAGCCTTCAGGTCCTAATTGCTCTTCCCAGTATTTTAGATTTTTGCTCGAGATGACCTTTTCGCCGCCAGCATACAGGCAGCTTTGGTCGCCCAGGCTTTCGATTAAGGAAATGGCAGCCAAGGGGATGCTGGTTAGGCCGTGGTCGGGTGTAGGGACGGCGATGTGCTGGTAGGCCCGAATTTCTGCCAGCGCTTCTTTGACCACAGCTAAAATTGCCTCTTTTTTCAAGGGCTTGAGCAGGTAGCGGAAAGCCTTGACAGTAAAGGCGTCCGGCATGAAGCGGTCGTAAGCCGTCAAAAAGACCAGCAGGTCCTGCCGCTTGGCTTGGCGCAATTTTTGGGCAGTCTCCATCCCGTTAGTACCGGGCATTTCAATGTCTAAAAAAATCAGGTCGTACTTATTCCCGCTGGCTAATAAGGCATCCCCGCTAGCATATTGGTCAATCTTGGCCGGGACCTGTGGCAAGAGGATCTGATAAAGGTCCTGCCGGTCCTTTTTTTGGTCATCGCAAATGGCAATTTTCAGCCTGAGTTCTTCCATGGCTACCCCCTTCTGCAGACGATTATTTCTACGCTCTGCTGACTTTGTCTAACTAGCATTACTCCGTAAATACTAGTATACAGCAGGGCGAAGACAAGCTGGCAGCCAGCAATGGCGTTAAAGCTGGTGCCCATGACAAAAATTAGCAGGGAAGAAGAAACGGCTAGGCAGATGAAAAATAGATCATAATACTACCTCCTAAAACAAGTTTCATCAGTATTGTAGCTGGCCTTTTGCCGAAAATGGGTCAACCTCCGCTGAGTGGTTCATTTTTCCGCTTGAATGGTCAAATCGGTTAAAAAAGCTCCGCCTTTTTGCTATAATAGGTTCGCTGCTGTAGCTCAGGAGGTAGAGCACCGCCGTGGTAAGGAGGAGGTCGCCAGTTCAAATCTGGCTAGCAGCTTAATTTAGTCGAAACAAGTTTAAACAAATAGAAATAAATCGCAACAAACCGCAATTTGCCGCAGTTTTCGTTAATAAATCAGTAACGAGAAAAAATCAAAAAATAGTCGAGCGTCAAACAGTTTGTCACACAAAAATTCTGTGTGACAGAAATCGTGATTTTAGGAAAACTTGATATTCAAAAAGTAGCATAAGGACGGGCCTTGAGGCCTGTTTTTTTGTGTGACACAACTTAGTGCTACTGGTTGCGCTTACCTGCAGATAATTGCTACAATATAAGTAATATCTTATTTTTCGAGGGAAAAGAATGCAGGGGAAATCTATCGACTGGCAGGTTAAGAAGCGGAAATTTATTGAAGCCTGTAATACCTTTTTAACCTTCTTTGCCAGCTTTATCGTGATTTTAGCGGCGCTGGAGACCTTGTCTCCCGCTTTTATTTTTGCTGAGACAGGGTTCAGGATCGCTGATGTTCGCTATTTCTGGTCGCACATCTGTATAGCATTTTTATTAACTTATATTCTTACCCTGATCGCTTACTTTTTAAAAAGGCAGAAAGAGCTCGAATACTTGTCTTCAAGAGACAACCTGACAGCCTTGCTCAACCGTAACGCCTTTGATGACCGGGTTAATACTTATTTAAAAAGGAATCCCGATGACCAAGGGGTCTTTATCATGCTGGACATCGACAATTTTAAGGGCATCAACGACCACCATGGCCACAGCATCGGTGACCAGGTTTTGGTAACGCTGGCCTTGAACTTGGAGAGCGTTTTGGGCCAAGAAGCCATTATTTGCCGCAATGGCGGGGATGAGTTCTGCGCCTTTTTGCCTAAAGGCTGCCTCGACCGGATTGAGGAATTGAACCAGCTTGAGCAGGTTTATACCGCGAAAGATGAGCAGTATCCTTTCACCATTTCGATTGGCTACGTGCTTTACCCCCAGCAAGCCGTCTCGGAAAGCGACGCCCTGATCAAGGCCGACCGGGCCCTTTACGTGGTCAAGCAGCATGATAAAAATGACTGCCTAGCCTACCAGCCTTGGATGGACCAAGCCGCTGAGCGCAAGCTCCAGCTCACGTCTAAGGACATGCTGGCCAACCTGCCGATCGCTTTCTTGGTTTGCTCAGCCCAAGGCGAGCGCGAGATTATTTTTTCTAACGAAAACCTGTTAAGTCTCCTTGGCTTTACCAGTTTCGGTGAACTGATGAAGGCGACTGGCGGCAAGCTGATGAACCTGGTTGCCCCGACTGATCAGCCCCTGGTTGAGCAAAAGATCCAGACCGATCTAGGCACTGGCCAGGTTCAGCCTTTTTTCTGCAACTTGCAGACCAAGGACCGGCAGAAGAAAAAGTTTTTCTGCCAAAGCCAGCTGGTAAATAAAAAGGGCTATGGCAAAATTTTCTATGTTGCCTTGTCAGCCATCTACCGCAATTAGCAAGATTGTAAAACTATAAGAGAACTGCACTAAACGTCAGTTCTCTTTTTTCTTGTCTTTTTGCCCTAGAAAGCTATAATGGAAAAATAGTCAAATTTTGTAATCACGATTAAAATCTATTTTTTCTGGAGGGCCAAAGTGAAGAGAGAGCTAATCATCAATTACGTTAAGCAGAACCTGGCAGATGAAAGAACGGGGCACGACTACTACCACGGCGTGCGGACGGCGAAATTGGCAGAAGGGATGCTGGTTGAGGACCATCCAGACGCCAGTCAAGCCAGCCGGGACATTGCCTTTACGGCCGCGATGGTGCATGACACGATTGATGAGAAGGTCTGCGATGATCCAGACCGGGTCTTAGCTGAATTGAAGGACTTGTTTATTCAAGCTGGCCTAAGCCAAGAAGACCAAGATAACGTCTTTTTCACTATTGAGCACATGTCTTTTTCTAAAAATATTGAGCACCGCTACCAGTTGTCTTTAGAAGGGGAGTACGTGCAAGACGCCGACCGGCTGGAGTCTCTGGGCGCCATCGGCATTGCCCGGGCCTTTGTCTATAGCGGCAAGCACGATGATAAAATTTATGATCCAGAAATTAAGCCAGCTAAGCTAGTGGACCATGACCAATACCGGAACCATGAAGAGACGACCATCAATCACTTTTATGAGAAATTGTTCAAGCTGGCCGGCTTAATGAACACTAAGGCGGTGCAAGCCGAAGCCCGCCGGCGGACTGACTACATGCATGAATTTGTCGACGAATTTTTGCAAGAATGGAACTTGGACTAACTTTTTGGCCTAGGCAAATAGCGATTATTCTCAACAAGTTCTAGGCATTTTTTGCTTTTTCTAGCGAACAAATCATTAAATATTAAACAATGGTTCATTTTTTTATCAAATTAGCTTGAAATTGGTAAAAATGCTAATTATAATTAAATTAGCATTAAAGGGGACTAGCGCGCTTTTTAAGCGCCGGCCCCCTTTGTCATGAAAAAAAGTGAAAAAGGAGAAAATCAATTATGAAGTTTACTAAAGCCTTTAGCGTTGGTGCTACTGTCTTAGCATCAGCTGCTCTCTTGGCCGCTTGTGGTGGTTCCTCATCATCCAAGTCCTCATCATCAAAGAAGACCTTGAACTGGATGGTTGCTTCTGAAATTCCATCAATGGACTTGTCCAAGGCAACCGACGCGACCTCATTCAACCAACTTTCCAACACCATGGAAGGTCTTTACCGTTTAGGCAAGGGCTCAAAGCTGGAAAAGGGTCTGGCTACTAGCGAAAGGGTTTCAAAGGACGGTAAGACTTACACTTACACTTTGCGCAAGTCCAAGTGGAGCGACGGCAGCGAACTGACTGCTAAGGACTTTGTTTACTCATGGCAAAGAACTGTTAACCCTAAGACTGCTTCTCAATACTCCTACCTTTTCAGCGGGATCAAGAACGCTGATGCTATCGTAGCTGGCAAGAAGCCAGTAAGCAGCTTGGGCATCAAGGCTGTTGGCAAGTACAAGCTGGTTGTGACTTTGGAACGCCGGATTGCTTACTTTGACAAGCTGATGGGCTTTGCAGTCTTCTTCCCACAATCAGAAAAGGCTGTTAACAAGTACGGCTCAAAGTACGGTACTGCTTCTAAGTACATGCTCTACAACGGTCCATACAAGCAAACTGGCTGGACTGGCTCAAACCTTTCCTGGAAGATGGTTAAGAACGCCAACTACTGGGACAAGAAGAACGTAAAGCTTGACACCATCACTTGGAGCGTTCAAAAGACTCCTTCAACCAGCTACAACTTGTACCAATCAAACAAGCTGGACTACACTGGTCTTGACGCTTCCCAAACCAAGCAATTGAAGAACCAAAAGGGTTACGTAACCTTGAACCAAGGTGCAACCTTCTACCTGCAATTCAACCAAGCTAAGAACAAGTACTTGGCTAACACTAACGTACGTAAGGCTTTGTCACTCGCAATTAACCGTAAGGGCTTGACTTCAAGTCTTGGCGGCAACAGCCTTCCAGCCAACACCTTGACTCCAACTCAATTGACTGACGTTAACGGTGAAGACTACACTAAGCGCATCTCCAAGTCAGCTGAAGTTTACTACCCAACTTCAACTCAAAAGAGTGAAGCTGTGAAGTACCTGAACAAGGGTCTTAAGGAACTCGGCGTAAGCAAGATCAGCTTCAAGATCTTGTCAGACGACACTGACTCTGGTAAGAAGACTACTGAATTCTTGCAATCAAACTTTGAATCAACTTTCGGCGGCAAGGTGAGCGTATCCGTACAAAACCTGCCATTCAAGACTCGTTTGTCACGCTCAACTGCTGGTAACTTCGACATCGTTGTTTCTGGCTGGTCAGCCGACTTTGCCGACCCAATCTCCTTCCTTGACCTGTTCACTTCAACTAACGCTGAAAACAACGGTAAGTGGAAGAACAGCCAATACGACAAGCTGATCGCTGACTCTAAGACGACTGCTTCAACTTCCAAGCGTTGGGACGACCTGACTAAGGCCGAAGAAATCCTCTTGAACAACGTTGGTGTAGCACCACTTTACTACAACACTAACGCAGCCTTGATCCGCCCAACTGTGAAGGACGTATACCAAAACCGTGGTACTTGGAACTTCAAGGACGCCTACATCAAGTAGTTTGAACATCAGAAAAAGAAGCACTTCGGTGCTTCTTTTTTTCTTGCCATTTTTAACTGCAGCTTCATTGGTTAGTCAATAACTTTTGTCTAACTATTTATTTTTACTCTGATTTTTCTAAAAAAGCCCGCTATATTCTCATTTAGAATGAGTTTTATTTAAAAACGTTTCATCTTTTTCTCTTACTTTCTTGAAATCGGTCTAAATGAGAACTATAATGAAAAAGACATTAAGGATCAACGCGACTTCCGAGTTGTCTAGGCCCGCTAGCACGCCTTATTGCGAAACTAGGATGTATCAAAGGAGAAAAAAGATGAAGTTATCTAAAACTTTAAGCGTTGGTGCTACTGTTTTGGCATCAGCAGCCTTGCTTGCCGCATGTGGTGGCAGCAACTCATCATCATCAAGTGCTAAGAAAACCTTAACTTGGATGGACTCAGCCGAAATTCCAACTATGGACATGTCAAAGGCGACTGACGTAACCTCATTCAACCAACTGTCCAACACCATGGAAGGTCTGTACCGTTTAGGCAAGGGCTCAAAGCTGGAAAAGGGTCTGGCAACTAGTGAAAAGGTATCTAAGGATGGGAAGACTTATACCTTTACCTTGCGCAAGTCTAAGTGGAGCGACGGCAGCGAATTGACTGCTAAGGACTTTGTTTACTCATGGCAAAGAACCGTTAACCCAAAGACTGCTTCTCAATATTCCTACCTGTTCAGCGGGATCAAGAACGCTGACCAAATCGTTGCTGGCAAAAAGCCTGTAAGTAGCCTGGGCATCAAGGCTGTTGGCAAGTACAAGCTGGTTGTGACCTTGGAACGCCGGATTGCCTACTTTGACAAGCTGATGGGCTTTGCAGTCTTCTTCCCACAATCAGAAAAGGCTGTTAACAAGTACGGCTCAAAGTACGGTACTGCTTCTAAGTACATGCTCTACAACGGTCCATTTAAGCAAACTGGCTGGACTGGCTCCAACTTGTCTTGGAAGATGGTCAAGAACCCATACTACTGGGACAAGAAGAACGTAAAGCTTGACACCATCAAGTGGAGCGTACAAAAGACTCCATCAACTGCTTACAACTTGTACCAATCAAACAAGTTGGACGCAACTTCTTTGGACTCATCCCAAACCAAGCAATTGAAGAACCAAAAGGGCTATACTAGCTTGAACCAAGGTGCAACCTTCTACCTGCAATTCAACGTTGCTAAGAACAAGGATCTGGCTAACGCCAACATCCGCAAGGCCTTGTCACTGGCTGTCAACCGTAAGGGCTTGACCACCACTTTGGGCGGCAACAGCCTTCCAGCCAACACCTTGACTCCAACGCAATTGACTGACGTTAATGGTGAAGACTACACTAAGCGCATCTCTAAGTCAGCTGAAACTTTGTACCCAGCAACTCCTAACAAGAGCGAAGCCGTTAAGTACTTCAACAAGGGCTTGAAGGAACTGGGCAAGAGCAAGATTAGCTTCAAGATCTTGTCAGACGACACCGACGCCGGCAACAAGACTACTGAATCATTGCAATCAAACTTTGAATCAACCTTTGGCAAGAAGGTGAGCGTATCCGTACAAAACCTGCCATTCAAGACTCGTTTGTCACGTTCAACTGCCGGTAACTTCGACATCGTTGTTTCTGGTTGGTCAGCTGACTTTGCCGACCCAATTTCCTTCCTTGACCTGTTCACTTCAACTAACGCTGAAAACAACGGTAAGTGGAAGAACAGCGAATACGACAAGTTAGTTGCCGACTCTAAGACGACTGCTTCAAGCTCAAAGCGCTGGGACGACTTGACCAAGGCTGAAGAAATCCTGCTGAACAATGTCGGCGTATCACCACTTTACTACGACACTAACGTCTGGATGATCCGTCCAAGCGTTAAGAACGTCATCCAAAACCGTGGTACTTGGAACTTCAAGACTGCCTACATCAAGTAGTTTCTTGACAGACTAGTCGAACATGAATTAAAAGAACGCCTTTTGGCGTTCTTTTTTCTTTATGAGAGATTTTCTGAGATTTTTTAGAAAAAAGTTTAATTAAAAGTTTGATTCTTAAGAAAAAGTTGCTATAATTAGATATATCTTATAACTTTTAATTTTTGTCTAACGTTTTTAAGAAGAACTAATAGTAGAGGTGTAATTATGAGAAAAGGTAAACTCTTTGCAACCGGTTCTGTAACCCTGGCTGCAGCTGCTCTTTTGGCAGCCTGTGGCTCATCATCATCCAGCTCATCCAGCTCTAAGCCACAAAAGCTTGCCTGGACCGAAGCTGCTGAATTGACCACCATGGACCCATCCAAGGCCACTGACCGTTACGACGCTGACCAATTCAACAACGTCATGGAAGGTTTGATCAGGTTGAGCAACAATGCCAAGGCAACGCCTGGTATGGCAACTTCTTGGAAGGAAAGCAAGGACGGCAAGACCTGGACTTTCAACCTGCGTAAGGGTGCTAAGTGGTCAAACGGCGACGAAGTAACTGCTAACGACTTCGTTTACTCCTGGAGAAGAACCGTTAACCCTAAGACTGCTTCAGAATATGCTTACCTCTTCAGCGGCGTGAAGAACGCTGACCAAATCGTTGCCGGCAAGAAGGCCGTTAATACCTTGGGCATCAAGGCTGACGGCAAGTACAAGCTGACGGTTACCTTGGAAAGAAGAATCCCATACTTCAAGCTGCTCATGGGCTTCTACATCTTCTTCCCACAAAACCAAAAGTTTGTGGAAAAGTGCGGCTCTAAGTACGGTACGGCAGCTAAGTACGTTCTGTCTAACGGCCCATTCAAGATGACTGGCTGGACTGGCTCCAACTTGACTTGGAAGCTGGTTAAGAGCAACACTTACTGGGACAAGAAGAACGTTAAGCTGGACCAAGTCTCAATGAGCGTTCAAAAGACCCAATCCACTAGCTACAACCTCTACCAAAGCGGCAAGCTTGACGAAACCAACCTGGATGCTCAACAAAGCAAGCAATTGAAGGGTACTACTGGTTGGACTGTCAGAAAGTTTGCTTCAACCAAGTACCTGCAATACAACATCGCTAAGGACAAGAACTTGGCAAACGCTAACTTGCGTAAGGCAATCTCTCTTGCCATCAACAAGAAGCAATTGGCAACTACGGTTGGTGCCGCTAACCAAGCAGCCGTTTCCTTCACGGCAGCCGGCATCACTGACTCAAGCACTGGCAAGGACTTCTCAAGCGAAGTTAAGACTGCTGCTACTCAAGCCGTTCAAGGCTACGACAAGGCTAAGGCTAAGGAATACTACAAGAAGGCTTTGAAGGAACTTGGCAAGAAGTCAGTCACTATCCAACTTTTGGGTGACGACACTGACGACGCTAAGAAGGTAACTGAATTCATCCAAAGTGCTTTGGAATCAACTCTGGGCATGAAGGTTGAAGTTACTAACGTTCCATTCAAGACCCGTCTGTCCCGCGTTTCCGCTTTGAAGTTTGACGTGGTTGCAACTGGCTGGACTGCTGACTTCTCAGACCCAATCTCCTTCCTTGACCTGCTCTCAAAGGGCAACGCCTACAACTACGGTAAGTGGGAATCAACTGCTTACAACAAGAACGTTTCTCTGTCTAAGACTACTGGCTCAACCGCTGCTCGCTGGAAGGCCATGGTTAAGGCTGACCAAGCTTTAGTTGAAGACCAAGGCGTTACTCCACTGTACTACACTAACGAAGCAACTCTGGTTAAGACTAAGGTTAAGGGCGTTGTCTTCAACGGTGCCGGTGCTCCTTATAACTTCAAGGAAGCTTACATCAAGTAATTTACTGAAGATTTTTAACAGACATCCTTTATACACGAAGAAAGCGAAGATTCATTCTTCGCTTTTTTTATGCAAAAAAGCAAGTATGAGTGAAGGGTTTTTAATTGAAAAAATGGGCTGAGAGGGCTATAATGAGAAAATAATTAATTTCGTCTGTTTTATAAGTCTAACAGTATTGAGTAATACGAGAAAGTAGGGAAAAATGAAGAACCTGAAGAAGTTTTCTGCGGCTGCCATTGTGGCCGCTGCCGTCTTTACGGTGGCTTGCTCTAAGTCCAGCACCAAGAAGGCAGTAGAAAATTCGACTAGCGAATATGAAAAGTCCATCAACTGGATGACCACGTCTGAACTGGAAAGCTTGGACCCAGCCAAGGCTGACGACACGGCCAGTGAAGAGCAGATCGCCAACACCTATGAAGGCTTGTACCGTTTAGGCAAGGACTCAAAGACCATTCCTGGCGTAGCCTATAAGAGCACGACCTCTAAGGACGGCTTAACCTGGACCTTTTATTTGAGAAAGAATGCCAAGTGGTCTAACGGGGACAAGGTAACGGCGCAAGACTTTGTTTACGCCTGGAGAAGACAGGTGGACCCAAAGACGGCTTCTAGCCAAGTCAACAACTACGAAGGCATCAAGAACGCCATTGCCATCTCAGAAGGCAAGAAGAAGGCCAAGACCTTGGGCGTTAAGGCCGATGGCGACTACAAGCTGGTCGTCACTTTTGAAAAGAAGATTCCATACTTTAAGGTGGTGACGGCCATCAGCTTGAAGCCGCTAGACAGCAAGGTTGTTGAAAAATACGGCAAGAAGTACGGCACTAAGTCAGCTTATGCCGTTTACAACGGGCCGTTTACGTCAAGCGACTGGACTGGGTCCAGCTTGACCTGGAAACTGGTCAAGAACAAGTACTACTGGGACAAGAGCGCGGTTAAACTGTCTGCAGTCAACTACAGCGTGCAAAAGACCCCTTCAACCGACTACAACCTCTACCAAACTGGCAAGCTGGATGCAGCCTTGCTGGACACGCAAGCGGCTAAGAGCATGAAGGACAAGAAGGGCTACCGGGTCTTGACTTTAGGCAACACGACCTACCTGTCCTACAACTACAAGAAAAAGAAGATCTTTAGAAACGCCAACCTGCGCCGGGCAATCTCCATGGCTATCAACCGCAAGCAGCTCTTGTCAACCATCGGGACCTACAACACCCAGGCTAAGACCTTCTCAGCTACTAACGTCGTTTTAGATGGGCAAAACTTCGCTCAAGAAGCTGAAAAGAATAACAGCTCTGTCAACAAGTACGTTGAATACAATTTGGCTGATGCCAAGAAATACTATAAGAAGGCTCTGAAGGAATTAAAGGCTAAGAAGATTTCCTTTACTTTGATGGCGGATGACGATGACAGCTACAAGAAGCAGACCGAATTCATCCAAAGTGCCTTGACCGAAGCCTTTGGCAGCCAGATCAGCGTTTCTGTCAACAACCTGCCAAAGACGACGAGAGTTTCAAGACAGATCGCCGGCAACTACGACGTGGTATTGGGCGGCTTAACCAGTGACTTCCCAGACCCATACCACTTCTTGGCCTACATGCAGTCAGGTCAGACCTACAACTTCGGTAAATGGTCAAATAAGGCCTATGACAAGGCGGTAAAGGTCTCCTTGACCATGGATCAGGCTAAGCGGAAGAAGGCCCTCTTAAAGGCGGAAAAGATCATTGTCGACCAAGAGCCAATCAGTCCGCTTTACCACATGGGACAAGCCTGGATGATCCGGCCAACCATCAAGAACCTGGTCTTCAATGGTGAATACCCAGACTTCAAGACGACCTACGCTACTAAAAATTAAGATTCTACCGTGATATAATAGAAAATTGAGATGTTTCTATAACATCCAATTTTCTATTTTTTGTTTAATCAAAAAGAAGAAAACAAAAATGGAAAAGGAAAAGAACAAAATAGAAAAGTTAGGCTTACAAAAATAAGGAAGGAGGAAGAAAAACGCTGATTTCAAAAAGTGAAAATTACGAAAATAAGCTTTTTGCCTGAGAAAAATTACTTTTCTAGCTAAAAACTTATTTAAAAAATAATAATTTAAACTTTGAATTGGCTAAAAAGAGAAAAAAGACAAATTAAAGTTAGGTGGAAAATTAGCGAAAAAAGCCCTAAACAGTCGGAAATACTTGACTTAAAGGAGCACAGTTTTATATTATCGTATGGTAATTTCCTGATTTTCTGGTATAATAAGAAAAACATTAAAAACAAAAACTTGATTAAAAGTAAAAAGTGTAAGGAGCGAGATAATGGGTAAATACTTACTTAAGCGTATTTTTTACATGATCCTCACTTTGTTCCTAGTGGCAACCATCACTTTCTTCTTGATGAAGATGATGCCTGGTTCTCCATATGCCAACGAAGCAAAGATGACGGCAACTCAAAAAGCAATTATGAACAAGCAATACGGCTTGGACAAGCCAGTTATGGTGCAATACTTGACCTACTTGGCTGGGGCAGCGCACGGCGACTTTGGGATTTCCTTCCAATACAGCAACCAACCAGTTTCATCATTGATTGGTGCTCGTCTTGGCGCATCTGCACAATTAGGTTTGCAGGCTTTGGTTGTTGGGGTTATCCTCGGTATCATTCTTGGCTCCTTTGCGGCTATGAACCAAGGTACCTGGATCGACTCAGCTTCCACGGTTTTGGCCATCATCGGTAAGTCAGTTCCTAACTTCGTTTTAGCGGTTCTGCTCCAATATTACATCGGCTTGAAGCTCGGCTGGTTCCCAATTGCCGGCTGGGGTGAAGCCTCACAAACGGTTTTGCCAACGCTGGCGCTTTGCGTAGGGCCACTGGCCGAAACCGCCCGGTTCGTCAGAACGGAAATGGTTGATACCTTGAGCTCTGACTACGTTGAATTAGGTAAGGCCAAGGGGTTGAGCCGGATCGAAGTTATCAGAAAGCACACCCTGCGTAACTCAATGATTCCATTGGTTACCCTGATCGGGCCATACGCCGTTGCCCTGATGACTGGTTCCATGGTTATCGAAAACATCTTCAACATTCCTGGGATCGGTGAACAATTTACCAAGTCAATCTTGACTAACGACTACCCAACCATCATGGGCGTAAGTATGGTTTACTGCTTCGGCTTGGTTGTCATCTTGCTGATTACTGATATCGTCTACAGTTTGATCGACCCAAGAATCAGATTGACTGACTAATTAAGAAAGTGAGGTTTTAAATCAATGGATCAAGACGCAAGTAATGTAAAAATCACTGCTGAATCTTTTGAACACGTTCAAAAGGGTGATACTCAAAGCGCCGAACACATCTCTGGCCCATCACTTTCTTTCATGCAAAATGTTTGGATCAGATTTAAGCAAAACAAGGCTGCGGTTATTTCAGCAATTATCGTTATCGTAATGTTCGTGATTGCCTTTGGTTCAACCTTCTGGATCAACAACTCCAGCTTGGTTAAGTCAGCACCGCAATATGCTAACTTGCCTGCCAAGTGGAAGGGCTTTGACTGGCTCAACGGCTTGAACGGTAAGATCAAGCAAAACGGCGTTTGGACTGACGCTTACGCTTCAGTACCAGCTGGCAAGTACTTTGTAGCTGGTACCGACTACCTTGGCCGGTCTTTGGCTCAAAGAATCATCTACGGTACTAAGATCTCCTTGATCGTTGCCGTGGTAGCTGCCTTCTTCGACTTGGCCATCGGTGTTACCTACGGGATCATCTCCGGCTGGAAGGGCGGCATGGTCGACAACATCATGCAACGGATCATCGAAATCATCTCCTCAGTTCCAACTCTGGTTATCGTGGTTTTGATGCTGGTTGTTTTGAAGCCTGGTATTACTTCCATCATCTTGGCCCTGGCCATCTCCTCATGGACGACCATGGCCCGGCAGATCCGTGCCGAGACCCTGTCTTTGAAGAACGAAGAATACGTTTTGGCTGCACGGTCATTAGGTGAATCAACCTTCAAGATTGCCTGGAAGCACTTGATTCCAAACCTTTCAAGTATCATCATCATTCAAACGATGTACACGATCCCAAGTGCCATCTTCTTCGAAGCCTTCCTGAGCTTTATTGGTATCGGTATTTCTGCACCAGAAACTTCATTGGGTGTTCTGCTGAACGAAGGTCAAAAGAACTTCCAATTCCTGCCATACCAAATGTGGTATCCAGCAACGGTTCTGTGTATCTTGATGATTGCCTTTAACTTGCTTGGCGACGGTCTGCGCGACGCCTTCGACCCTAAGGGCCAAAGATAAGGGGGAGACAAATGGCAAATAGAATTTTAGACGTTAAGAACTTAAAGATTGACTTCCACACTTACGCTGGTGAAGTTAAGGCCATTCGTGACGTGTCCTTCCACCTGGATGAGGGTGAAACCCTGGCCATCGTTGGTGAATCTGGTTCAGGTAAGTCAGTTACTACTAGAAGCATCATCGGTCTTTTGGCCAAGAACTCCCAAATCATGGGTGGCCAAATCCTCTTCCACGGCAAGGACTTGCTGAAGATTTCTGAAAAGGAATGGCAACAAATTCGTGGTAACCAAATCGCCATGATCTTCCAGGACCCAATGACTTCCCTTGACCCAACTATGAAGATTGGTCAGCAAATCGCTGAACCATTGATCAAGCACAAGGGCGCTTCTAAGAAGGAAGCTTGGGCTAAGGCCTTGGACATGATGAAGGCCGTTGGGATTCCAAACGCTGAAGAAAGAATCAACGAATACCCACACCAATTCTCTGGTGGGATGCGTCAGCGTATTGTTATCGCCATTGCCTTGATCTGTGAACCAGAAATCTTGTTGGCCGACGAACCAACTACCGCATTGGACGTTACGGTTCAAGCCGAAATCTTGGACTTGATGAAGGACCTGCAAAAGCGGGTTAAGACTTCAATCATCTTCATCACCCACGACTTGGGCGTTGTGGCCGGCATGGCTGACCGGGTTAACGTTATGTACGCTGGTGAATTCTTGGAAAAGGGTACGGTTGACGACATCTTCTACAACCCACAACACCCATACACTTGGGGCTTGATCAACTCCATGCCAACCTTGACCAGTGAAAAGCTTGAATCAATTCCTGGTACCCCACCAGATCTTCTGGACCCACCAAAGGGTGACCCATTCGCACCAAGAAACAAGTACGCAATGAAGATCGACACCCAAATGAAGCCACCATTCTTCAAGGTCTCAGAAACTCACGAAGCTGCTACTTGGCTTTTGCACCCAGACGCACCAAAGGTTACGCCACCTGCAGAAATCGTTCGTCGCTGGGAACACTACAAAGAATTGCAAGCAGCTGACAAGGATTAAAGGAGACGCAGATTATGGCAGAAGAAAGAAAAAAGATTTTAGAGGTCAAGCACCTGAAGCAATACTTCAAGAACGGCCGCAACATCACTAAGGGTGTTGACGACGTCAGCTTCGACATCTATGAAGGTGAAGTCTTCGGCTTGGTTGGTGAATCTGGTTCAGGTAAGACCACTACGGGCCGGTCAATCTTGCAGCTTTACAAGCCAACTGCGGGCGAAGTCATCTTTGAAGGCAAGGACGTTACTAAGCTTCATGGTCGGGAAGAAAACTTGGCCTTCCGCCGCGACGCCCAAATGATCTTCCAGGACCCTTACGCTTCTTTGAACCCAAGAATGACTGTTGAAGACATCATCGCTGAAGGCTTGGACATTCACGGCTTGGTTAAGACCAAGGAAGAACGCCGCCAGCGGGTTGAAGACCTGTTGGAAACCGTTGGTTTGAACCGGAACCACGCTTCACGTTTCCCACACGAATTCTCCGGTGGTCAGCGTCAGCGTATCGGGATCGCCCGGGCCTTGGCCGTTGAACCAAAGTTCATCGTTGCCGACGAACCAATTTCCGCTTTGGACGTTTCCATTCAAGCCCAGGTTGTTAACTTGATGATCGACTTGAAGAAGGAAAGAAACTTGACTTACCTCTTCATCGCTCACGACTTGTCCATGGTTAAGTTCATCTCTGACCGGATCGGGGTTATGCACTATGGTAAGCTTTTGGAAGTCGGGGACGCCGACGAAGTTTACGACCACCCACTTCACGACTACACTAAGAGTTTGATTTCTGCCGTTCCACAACCAGACCCAGAAATCGAACGCAACCGTCACCGGATCGACTACGAATACGGCAAGTTTGAAGGCGACGGCAAGGACGACCAACGGACCATGCACGAAATTCGCCCAGGCCACTTTGTTAAGTGTACTGATGACGAAGTTGAGTACTACGAAAAGGTCGCTCAAAGCTACGAAAAGTAAAAAAGCAA
>NZ_JBJFHB010000015.1:0-3479 GCF_051893255.1 Lactobacillus sp.
CTTTTATGCAGGTTGGACAGCCGCTGAAGCATTTATCGAATTCAAATACAAGATATCCACTGATCCTAGTTATATTTTAGGCATCTTTGGCTTTTTACTAGGTATCTACTATCTCTACAAGCTCAACAAAAAATAGCATGCAAAACCCGTCTAGCACTAAGCTAGACGGGTTTTCCACTTTAGTTGTCTACACTGAGGATGGTCACCGTTTTTTTCAAAAAAGCGCTTTATTCTTGAAATATAAGTGCTATACTAAATTTGTCTGAAATGTAATTTTTTTGGAGGCAAAAAGTGAAAAAAATAGGAAAAATAATCGCAGTTGGACTAGCAACTGGACTTTCTGCTACAACTCTTTTGCAAGCAACAATTCCAACCGTGGTAAATGCATCTACTACAACAAGCAGTGTGCAAGTCACTAGTTCAAATAGCAATTATTCAAAGGGATTATCAGACAACAAATGGCAAACTATAACCACAAAATCTAGAGAAACAATGCAAATCTTACCAGATGATTCTTCAAGAATGAGCGGCAAGGTAAGATACAATGGTGAGGAACACTCTTATAAAATTATCAATGCAAATGGAATCTACACTATCTATTTAGATGGCGAAGAAGTTTGCTCTATCGATATCACCAATAGCCAGGTACCGTCTTCTCAAACTAACAGTATTTTCAGTCCGTTTATCAACTTTAGCTACGCAAATGGTAAAGTTTCTTTTAGACATGCTGGAAGGAAGTACTACTACTTAGATACCCAGAAATATAATAGCGAAACCGTAAGAAAAATGACTGAGAGTGGAAAGTTCATACTATCTACGTTGTTAACCCTAATTCCAGGAGTAGGGCCTTATGTCAAAGGAATCAATTTCTTGCGTGAACTATATGTTATTAATTTTGGAAAGAGACCAAAAGAGAAGTGGTACACTGTAAAAATTTACTGTACCAAAGGATATGAATACTATGCCTGGAAGACATACACGTATAAGGATTCAGCCAGAAAGCATTTGCAATCTGTAAAGTGGGTGTACAAGAAAGTACTATGAAAAAACTAAAAGAAATTTTAAATGGCAAAGTCGCTACTAGCCTTTGTGCCTTCGTTGCCAGTTTTGCAACCGGCATTACCGTAACCGACATTCTGTTGTGGAAAAAATATGGCTTATTTGCCCGAGACATTTGGGAAGTAGCTCTTATCGGGATCGTTTTCTTTATTGACTCTATTTACTTTTTCTACAAGCTCAACAAAAAATAGCATGCAAAAACCGTCTAGCACTAAGCTAGGCGGTTTTCCACTTTAGTTGTCCACACTGAGGATGGTCACTTGGTAATCCCCCATTGGCGCTTCAACCGTCACCACATCTCCGGCCTTGCGGTGCATGAGGGCATGGCCCAAAGGACTGTCAAAAGGCAGCTTGCCATCGCCTACAGCCTCTTCCATCCGGCCCACGATCTTGTAGCTTTCCTCTTCCCCATCATCTTCATAGCGGATGGTGACATTTTTTCCCAGGTTGACCTTGCCGTCATTCTTGATCTCAATGATTTCTGCATACTTGAGCTGCTTGTTCAAATACCGCACCCGGCTGTCCAGGTGCCGCAGTTCCCTTTTGGCCGTTGAGTATTCCGTATTTTCCGACAAGTCGCCTAGGGCCCGGGCCTCCTTTAAGTTCTGCACCCGCCTTGGCCGGTCTGCCTTCAGCGCAGCAATCTCGTCTTCAATCTGCTTGTAGCCTTCCTTGGTCATTTTTTGAAAGTATACCATCTTGATCCCTTTAGTCCCTTCCAGTGAAATTCATGCCTTTAGTATAGCCTGTTCAAGGCTTTTTGTAAAAAGTTTGTTAGCAGTCAAAAAAGTTGAGTGCTAATTAAACACTTTTTTAAAAAAGGGACTATAATATTAGGTGTAGAGAAAGGAAAGCGATAACAAACCGGCAATCCTTTCTCCCCTCTCTGTTTGTGAAAAATTGCAATTGAATAATTTGTTGAAGGGAGTTTTGAATTATGGCTAATGATTTGATGAACCGTTACAACGACTTGTTCGACCACATGGGTGGCTGGCTTGACAACTCCAAGGATTTCTTGGACAGCCACGCCTTTAGGAACATTTTGCAATCAGACGTTGCTGAAGATGACAAAGAATACACTGTAAAGGTTGACGTACCAGGGATGAACAAAGATGACATCCACCTTGCTTACAGCGATGGCCTTTTGACCATTTCTGGCCACCGCAGCACTTTCAAAGACGACAGTGACAAAAAGAAGAACTTGGTTCGCCAAGAGCGCAGCGAAGGCTCCGTCTCAAGAAGCTTTAGCTTGCCAAATGTTGACAAGAAGAACATCTCCGCTAAATTGGACGATGGCGTTTTGACCATTACCTTGCCAAAGGCTAGTCCGGTTGAAGACGAAGACAGCATCACGATCGAATAATTTGCTTAAGTTCATAGAGTCTAGAGAAGCCCGCGAGGGCTTCTTTTTTGAGCTAAAATTTGTGAAATTGTGAAAACATGCCATTTAGGCATCAAAAATGACCACTTAGGCAAGTTTGGTTTCTCCTAAATTATTCGCATTATAATAGCAATTGTGATCAAGAGATCATCCAAAATTAATTTGTGACCGGGAGGGTTTAACTATGGAAAAGTTACTAAAAATTATCCGAAGAAGAGTTAAAGCAAGTCAAAGGTGGTAAGAAAAAACTGCCAAGTTGGGTAAAATGGTCTAACGGAATCAGTGGACTAGTTGGTGAACTAGCAGAACCAGGATCAATTAACTGGAAGCACCACCATTAATAGTATGATCAAATTTAAGAGATCTGAATCCGACAATTATACAACATTCTATCAAACCAATTCTAAAAACAATGTTCAACTAACAGGTTTGATAATGACTAAAAATCAGGAATCAAACATTCTAGAGGCGCTAAGATCAATAGACAATTACTGTGACTCTATTGTAGTTGTAGACACGGGATCTACTGATAATACTATTCAGGTCGTTAAAGAAAACTTTCCAAAAGCTCATCTTTATCAGGTTCCTTGGCGAGAAAATTATGCCTATATGAGAAACGAATGCTTAAAACTCGTTCCAGAAGGGTGGACCTTTGTTATTGATTCTGACGAGGTATTCGACAATTCACTCTGTACTAGTCAGGAATTAAAAAGTTTTCTATACTATCTAGATCAAACAAGTTCAGTTCCTGTTTGTACTATAAAAACAAAGTCGTACAATGGTAATTCCTTTGTAAGGAAAAAGGTTTTATACAAAAAAGGTGACTTTATAAGGTATCATGGCTGCGTACATGAAGAGCTTATAACCACAAACGGCGAGTTAGATATCGTTGACACCAATCTCTGCGTAGTAAACAAGGGAAACAGCCCTCAAGAAATCTTAAAATTTGATAAGGCTAAACGATACTCTGAACTACTATTGCAACAACTAAATCAAGAACCCAATAATCCACGGTGGGTTGCAATGATTTCTCAAGACT
>NZ_JBJFHB010000016.1:0-3351 GCF_051893255.1 Lactobacillus sp.
GGGTGGACTGGGTCAAACCTGTCTTGGACCATGGTTAAGAACCAGGAATACTGGAACGCTAAGGCTGTAAAACTCCAAACTATCCACTTTGCCGTTGAAAAATCACCATCTACGGCTTACAACCTTTACCAAGATGGCAAGCTAGACACGGCTAGTCTCAGCTCTCAGGCTTCCAAGAACCTGCAAAAGTCTCCTGAATATGTTGTAAGAAAGGCTAACGGGACCACTTACTTCCAATTTAACCTGAAGCAGAAGAAGTTCCAAAGCACCAAAATGCGTCAAGCAATCTCCATGGCCCTAGACAGAGACGCTTTGGCCAAGACCCTGGGCGGCGGCTACACGGGTTCAAAGAACTTTACGGCTGCCGGCATGACCAAGGTGAACGGGAAAGACTTTACCGACTTGTCTCAAACAAAGGAAAGCCTGCTGGTTACTGGTCACCACAAAAAGCTCGCCCAAAGCTACTTTAAGGAAGGTTTGAAGGAACTTGGCTTAAAGAAGCTGTCCTTCACGGTAATTACTGCGGATGATGATACGTCCAAGTCAATCGGTGAATACTTCCAAAGTGCCATGGAATCAACTTTTGGCAAGCAAATCGACGTCAAGGTGCAGAGCCTGCCAACCAAGTCTCAGTTTGCCAAGATGGACTCAGGCAACTTTGAAGCCACGATCAGCGGCTGGAATGCCGACTTTGCTGACCCAATTTCCTTCCTAGACTGCATGACCTCAACTAATGGCTACAACTCTGGTAAGTGGACCAACAAGACTTACGACAAGCTGGTGGCCGAATCTAAGACCACTTCAGACAGCAGCCAGCGGATGAAGCTTCTTGAAAAGGCCGAAAACACCCTGTTAGTTGACCAAGGGATTACGCCACTGATCCAAACTGGCAGCGCCTGGATGCTGAAGAGCAAGGTGAAGGGGCTGATCTACAACGGTTCATACTACTTTGAACATGTTTACATTGAAAAGTAGGCTACTGCCACACATCAATTGTAGAAAGACACGTAAATTGGTATAATTAAGGTAATAGTAGGGGGAACTCTAATTAACGAAGGAGCAAAAGAAAATGAAAAACTCAAACTCACCAATTTACAATATCTGGATGGTTGTCCTCTTGATTGCGGCTTACGTGTGGCCAGTCTTTGGGCTGGCACCGGCGATCTACCTCTTTATCAAGCGTAAGGATGAGAATCTTGTTCCTTTAAAGAACTGGATCACATTTGCCCTGATCTGGCAAATCGTGCTCTGGTTCTTGCTGATCATTGCCTTAATCTGCTTTGTAGCGATTGCTGGCTCGGCTGGCAAGTAAAAATCGACAAACTAAAACCGCTAGTCACGCGACTAGCGGTTTTCTTCTGCCTATAAATATGGCGCCATTTTTTTGTAAAGGTCAGCTAAAGGAACAGGCGGGCTGAAGAGGAAGCCCTGGGCCAGGTTGCAGCCGGCTTCTTTGAGGAAGTCAAACTGTTCTTGAGTCTCAACCCCTTCACAGACGGTTCTGATCCCTAATTCCTTGGCCATCTGGCAGATATTGCGGACAATCGTCTTGGACCGGTCATCAAATCTTCTGAGGAAGACCATGTCAATCTTGATCACGTCGAAGTGATAGTCTTTCAAAACATTCAAGCTGGAATAGCCACTGCCAAAGTCGTCCATCCAAACCTGGTAGCCCAGGTCATGGAAGTGCTGAACGGCTTCAACCATAGCCTGGCTGCTGTCATTAAGGGCACTTTCGGTAATTTCGATGTGTACTTGATCGCGGCTGAGCCCGTAACGAGCAACTGTGTCTTCGATCTTTTGGTAAATATTGCAGGCTTCCAGGTCTGTTCTGGAAATGTTGAAGCTGATGGGGAAGATTTCTTTTTCCTTTTTTCGTAAAAACTCAGCGTCTTGCCCATAGCCCTCTAAGACGTGGCAGTCAACCTTGTAGACTTCCCGGTTGGCCTCCAGGGCAGGGATAAACTTGTCTGGAGACAGGAAGCCGTATTTGGGGTCAATCCAGCGCGACAGGGCCTCACATTCAGCCAGCTTCATGTTTTGGATGTCGATCAAGGGCTGGTAGTAGATCTTGAGCCAGTTGTCGCGGCAGGCCTGGTCGGTCTCGCTCAGAACATGGACTCGGATTTCATCCGCCTTGGCCAGCTGGTCATCATAGTAGCCGATAGAGGCATTTTTCAGCTTGATTGAGTGAAGGGCACTGGCGGCCTGGTCGAGTTCATGCAGCAGCTCAGTATTGCGCTGGCGGCGCAAAAGATGCCGGCTGGGCTTGAAGGGAGCTAAGCCAACCTTGAAGAGTAAAGTTTCGCCAGTGCTCAGGGCCGCAACTGCTTTAATGATCTTGGAAAAATTGTCTTCGTCTTGCTTTTCAATAATGCCGATGAAGTGGGCGCCATTGCGGGAAATTATTGACTTCGGAAACTGCTCTTGCAGCTGCTGGCAGATAAATTTTAAGAGATTGCTGCCGTCCTGGTAACCGTTAGTTAAGTTGTAGTCATGCAGGTTGACCAGGGAGCTGTAAAAAATGGTCAGCTCCTGTTTTTGGTCAAACTGCTTGAGGCTTTCCTCGTAATGCTCCATGAAATAGTGGAGGCTTTTGGCCCCAGTCAGCTGATCATCATCATATTTCTTCAAGTAGCTTTCATAGCGGGTAACGCTGAAGATATTATATTTCATGAAAATAACGTACATGATGCAGGAAATAATAGCTAAAAAGCTGACCACGTAAGCGATTGGCGTTGGGACTGCTGAGTTGCTGCCATCAAGGAACATGCGGGGAAATTCCGCCTGGGCTACGACAAGTATCATGCAGAGTACGGTGGACCATAAGAAGCGGCTGTCTTCCGTGATGACAGTCTGCTCCTGGCTGATGTAGCGGATTTCTTTTTTAAAAAGAAAATAGAGGCAGAGGGTTAAGATAATGGTGAAAAAGTCCCATTGCCAGTTCTGATTGGCTAAAAGGGATGAAATTTCAGCGGCGATAACAAATTGACAGTAAGTGAAGACGGCTACGGACGGCTTCTTGTTAATTAGACGCTGATAAAGGAAAATGACTGGGATCAATGTCAAGAGGATCAATCCAGTTGCCAGAAAGAAGTCGCTTAAGGTGTTAAGGCTAAGCAGGGGGGTTAGCTTCTGGTAAAGGAAGACAGTCATGATCATGGACGTGTTTAAAGAGAGTAGGAAGGCTCCCAGGCTTTTGCCAATCCGTTTTGGGATGGTTTCCTCTTTAAAAAATAACTGATCGGTAATCAAAGCGATAAAAAAAGCCTGCAGGAGAAAAGTGTGGTTGCGGGCATAAAAGGTTGTAAACCAGGCTATCATGTGTCCTTCCTCGAAATAATCTCTTTA